>JABMQM010000594.1 GCA_013203195.1 Desulfobacteraceae bacterium
CTATTAGAGCATTCCTGAATATCCAGCATCCAGCATCCAGCATCGATCTCGAAAAAGCGACTGTCTTACGCCTACCCTCATAATTAGCTATACAGATTAATGCAACGCTAGGGCTAAGAATCTGATTCAGCTTTCTCTAAGTCCGACGGCGTTACTATGGAACCAAACTTTTCTTTCAGGGCTGTTAGGCCTGCTCGCTGCTCTTTGAAAACTTCGAATAGTCTGTGGGGAACATTAGCTTCTTTGCCGTATGCCTCTATCTGCAAGTCTATTCTGGCAACAATATTGTCAATATACAAAGAAAAATGTTTTATATAAAGTTCTTCGCTGTATTCCTTGTCGATAATGGATTTAAAGAGATCTTTAATATCATTATACTTTGGAAGAAACCCGATGGGAGTTTCAATCACTTCTACTTCCCGGTGGGTATGTCGTTCCAGCCAGGCCAGCCAGACTTTTACGTCTCTTTTTTCTCCTAAAAGTTTTTTGGAGGTACCGCCGCGGGCCTCATCGGTCAAGAAATAATTCAAACCCGCCATTACGGGCTTTTTATCTTCAGCAATTTTCTCATTCCCAAAAAATTTAAATTGAGCATCCATGTAATCCCCTAATGAACCCGGAATAAAAGGAGCATTGGCCCAAGGTGCCCGCTTAACCCCGCTTGCTCCTACTTCCGTGGCCGTTGCTGCGGATACGATACCGGCACCGATAACGACGCCATGGTCCGCACTTTTTGCAGCCCAGACCGGAGGCATGGTATCGCCGTCTCTGCCGCTGTAGGTGATCACTCTGGTGTCAACACCGTTCGGATCCTCTGCTTTTGGCGAATAATTCGGCAGAGCCTTTGAAGTTAAGGTGCACCTGGCATTGGGGTGGGATATCGGCACCTTATTTCCATGCGCATCGGTCATACCTTCTTCCCAAGGGCCTTGAAAATTTATACCTTTACGCGCCGGTGTTTCACCACTTCCCGTCCAGTGGGGAACACCGGCTTCATCGATAAGTACATTAGACCATATCACTTCAGTTCCGGGTTTTCTTAAAAGTTCCATAAGATAGGGGTCGCCTTCCCAGTTTACATCCTCGACTATTCCGAAAATACCGCACTCCGGGTTAATCGACCGAATGCTGCCGTTTTCATCTATCCACATTTGGGCAAGGTCATCGCCGACAAAATGATTGCCGGCCATGGCAGTGGTTGTTTTGCCGCATCCGCTGGGCGCCGCACCGGTACACCATGTTATGCGGCCTCCCGGGCCATCGATCCCGGTGATAAACATATGCTCCGACAGTTCATTACCCCTGTTTTCATATACGGCCTTGTCAACGCAAAACCGGTGATTACCCTTTTTCATAAGCAGTGTATTACCGGCATATGTGCAACTGATACTGTAGGTTGTTTGATAGCTTCGATCCATATATACACGCGCGTTAGGCAGGTCTTCGGGACGATTTAAACCTTCACTGTGTATATTGGTAAAAAAATGACCGGTACGGTCCACCTCTTTGTCAAAAGCATGAAATGCATTTCTGTACAGTATTTCCGCGCTGTGCAAAACATAGGTCGAACTGGAAATCTCCAGAGCCGGGTTTGACACAAAAGATCCGACGGGACCGCGCATATAAAAACCGATCATCATGGTTTTGCCTTTCATAACGCCTGACATCTTGTCCCGCACGTCTTCAAGAGCTGCGGCTCTATCTATTTTATTGGCAAGGGAGCTAATCTCTTCGTCTGCATTGGCTATATAGAATGTACGATCAACAATGCGTCCCTGTTCTTCTTTTAGATCATAATGGATTGTGTGCCCTTCCATGGGGAGTGCCGCTTCTTCTTTCTTTTTTAATGACAATTCCCTGATGTACTGTTTATCTTCCTCAGACCCGGTATTGATAAAGACTGAATCCGGTGCGCACATGGCGATAGCATTGGCGATTTTGATCAGAATTTCAGGATGTTGTATCGTTTTTATTCTGGATAGATGTTCTTTGTCCAATCTCTTTTCAAAAAGCTCCAGGGCCGCTTTGTGGGTTTTGATGCCCCCTATTTC
Organism: Desulfobacteraceae bacterium; assembly: GCA_013203195.1. Taxonomy (GTDB): domain Bacteria; phylum Desulfobacterota; class Desulfobacteria; order Desulfobacterales; family UBA11574; genus Desulfatibia_A. Next base: position 2,052 of record JABMQM010000594.1, read on the forward strand.
AACGACGATATCTATCCCTTTTTTTCTTTGTAACATATATTTTCCCCTTTTATTTTCGCCACAAAGGCACCAAGGCAGTCACGAGTGAACAGTCATCAGTAAGAAGAAGGATCAGTAAGGGTAAACTGATTACTGATAACCGATCACTGATCACTGACATTTGTGTCTTTGCCTGCCCCGTTAA
>JABMQM010000595.1 GCA_013203195.1 Desulfobacteraceae bacterium
CTTAAAACTTAAAACGTTCGTAAAAAGGAAATTTTTACTTTTTACGAAACCACTATACATTGTTTTATAAAGATTAGCAAAAAAAATTATGCATATAGGTACCTTGAGGCGGTGATCTTGGACCCGAATATTGGCGCTCAATGCAGTTCTGCCGGGGGGGCGGCTAATGGGCGAAGCAGGTTAACCTGAAAGTGTGAAAAAAAACTTGACAAAAACGAACGTTCGTACTATATTGTCAGTCATGAAAAAGGGACAGGAGACAAAAATTGTTATTTTGGAAGCCGGACTCGATATGGCCAGCCAGCTGGGCCTCGAGTGCGTAAGCATCGGCTCACTCGCCAAAGTTATCAAAATGTCGAAAAGCGGACTGTTTGCTCATTTTCAATCAAAAGAGAATCTTCAGGTCGAAATATTAAATTACGCCGGCCGGCTTTTTTCAGAGAGCGTCATTGTCCCTTCTTTGAAAATAAAGGCCGGTATTACCAGAATCAAAGCACTGGTCGATAGCTGGATTAACTGGAGCTCCGCATTGACCGGAGGCTGTATTTTTGTTTCCGCCAGCACAGAGTATAGCGACCGTCCCGGAAAAGTGAGAGAGTGCCTTTTGCGGCAACAAAATGACTGGATTGATTGCCTGGACCGCATTGCTCAAGCGGCCATCAGTTCCGGTGATTTTAGAGCAGATGTTGACTGTCAACAGTTTGCATTTGACCTTTATTCGCTTATGCTGGGTTTTCATCTTTATTTTAAATTGCTGGACAACTCTGAAACGAAAAAGCGCAAAGAAATTGCATTGGATCGGCTTCTGAATAATTATCGGTAAAGAATCCGCACCCGGAGGCCATCCCTTGGCTGCAGGCTTTGTTTCTTCATAGATTCTGCGTAGGTAGGCCTGGATCCTTCTTCTTATTTTAACTTTATTTTAGGAGTGAAGAAATGACCAAAAAATTTACAAATGTGCAAGTGCATAGCACGAACGTTCGTTTGTATCGGGGCAGGCAAAGAATTAAACGCATCGCCCTGTACTTTTTGTGGAATCATACTCCCACAATTTCAAAAATAATAACCAAAAGGGCTTTTTTCACACCCGCCAAATATCGCACCAACTCTGTGGAACGGAGTTATCTTGAGCATGCCACGGCCTTTGAAATATCAGTAAATGATAAAACGATACAGTGCTGGAAGTGGGGCAGGGGACCGGGTATTCTGCTGGTGCATGGTTGGTCAGGGCGCGGGATCCAGTTACACGGTTTTATTGAGCCGCTGATTCGGGCCGGGTATGCCGTTTTCACATTTGACGGTCCCGGCCACGGAGAATCTCAAGGCAAAACAAGCAGTTATTTTGAGCTTACCGATGCAGTCAGAGCTTTTATAAGTTCAAGCAATGGTAATAATATAAAAGGTGTTATCGCCTATTCTTTGGGAGGGTCCGCTGTAATCAATGGTTTGGCAAAAGAGAATCATTCCCTGGAAGCGGTCCTTATTGCCCCGGCCCTTAAACTTAATGATGTTTTGCACAAAACCTTCACGCATCATGGCGTACCCCAAACCATATATCAAAACCTGATCTCCGAGTTTGAGCATAAGTTTGGATACAATATGCATCGTGACGATCCACACAAACTGGTAAAGGAAATTACACCTAAAATACTCATTGTTCACGACAGAAATGATCTTGTCATTCCTTATATCGACTCAAAAGAGGTTGCGGAACAACTAGAGAATGTTGTGCTGCACACTACCAGAGGACTGGGCCACAAACGAATTTTAAATGACAGTTCTGTTATAGATTTGACTGTCAAGCATTTTGAAAGCAATGGAGGATAAAGACATGAATAGTACAGAGAGCATTTTGGAGCAATACCGGGAAGCGGACTTTGAAAGGCGTTTAAACCTGTTTCTGGAGTGTCCGGCGCTAAGGACCAGATTTGTCGAGATAGATCAAAGCGAATCGTCAGGGAGTTCTTTCACTGGAAGCATCCCGAAAAGATGTTGCAGTTAACAGGTGTTGCAGGGTGTGGGCCTGATTGTAGTTAGTTTCCATCCATAAATGTCTATTTTTCCGATCCTATAATTGAAGTGTTTTGCCGTCGATGCACTCGATGTAATAAAGGGTGGCTCCTACCGGAGCAAAGGATAAAAAGATGATATTCAGGCCAGGAATCAAAAACCATAGCCCGAATCCGAGGTGAAAACTAAGATTTTTGAGCAGAAATCTGAACCGGCTGCCGAAAGGCTCTATTCTTCTTGCCGGAATCAGGTCGGTGTTGTCCCAGGACAAAAAAATTGCCGCCGCAAGGGATGAAATGATCGTTATGACAGGAGCCAGTGGTGTGAGCCAGCCAAGAATCATGAGTATCAGGGCAATCAGCACCGGAATCACTGCCCTGGGGATCTCCTGTTTGAGCAGGTAGAAAAAATACTTAAGCCACGGCATGTGCCGGGCCTCCTTTTCCTGCCCGGTAACCCTCTGCTCTGTGATCCTGGACATGGCATCCATGATGATTACGCTGAACAGAAGCTGGGAAATAAGAAAGGAAATCACCGCCGAAAGCCCCACGAGTAAAAGTGCCACCAGCCATGAAAAAAGATGCCACAGCCAGACGACCCAGGAACTCTCCGGCCGGCCCCATAGTAAACCTAGAATCTCATGGTAGTATGCAAGGACAAGGCCGGCCGAAGCAATGGTGATAGCCACAACAAGCACGAACCGGACAAGTCCTAACAATAGTAGACTCGGCGTTTTGACCCCCAGCTTCAGCCCTCTGTAATTATATGCTATGCCGCTGAGCAAATCCATGGCTATAGATATACTTCGGCCGCAAACAGATGTCTATCGTTTTTTATTCTTTGATCTCCAGGTCGACCTTGCACAGGGCAGTTTCCGGATCTGAGGCCGCATCTATAACCACCATCCATTTGCCGTTGTGAACATCCGGCACAATTTTTTTGCAACTCCAGGTCCGAAAGGCGTTGGATTTTTGGACCTCTAAAAAGACTTCGGCCATTTTCTCCCAGCCCATGCCGGCCTTGTACCAGGTGTGACGCAGTGTCCGGGCGACCGGTGATTTAACTTTGGACCAGAGGCATACTTTTGTGTCGATCTTTGAATGTACGACCGGGATCATATGTTCCCGGCCTTCGGATCTTCCACAAAAACCAGAGGGTTCAAAGGCGCCCTCAGGCTCTAAGTTAAATACATCTCGAGCTATAACAACTTCGACGATTTCAGTGCTCCCGGATTCTGCAAAGATATATTGCGGAGATAGAAAAACCAGGCCCAGAAGCAGAACATAAAATTTATTTAGCATAAAGTCCTCCTTTACCATTAGTCTCTGGTGGATCTTGACCATAGCCGATTAAGAAGCCAGTCCTACTGCCCGGACTGCGCGCTCAATCTGCTCGAGACGGGCTTCAAGACTACCCGTATAGCCGATGGCCATCCGTATAAGTCCGGGAGAGATGCCGATTTTGGATTGATCCTCCGGCGGAATTTCCGAAGAAGTAGATGATCCCGAGCAGGACATCAGAGTGTCATAATAGCCAAGAGAAACAGCTATGAGGCCGAATCGTTCTTTATTCTGGAGCAGGGACATGAGTTCTTCCGCCTTTTCTTTTGTACCGCAGTCAATGGTGAGCATTCCGCCATAGCAATACCCCGGATTAACCATGGATTTAATAAGACTGTGCTGGGGATGCGACTGTAATCCGGGATAGGCTACCGGTGCGCCCATATTGTGAAGAAGCTCAGCAATTGCCGTGGCCCGTTTACAGTGTTCCCGCATCCGGATCCCCAGGTGAGGCAGGCGCTGTATAATATCATAGGCAATACGCGGGTCCATGGTGGGACCCAGAAGCATAACGCGGCCCGTATGAAGGTCCATCAGCTTAAAAATGAAATCCCTGCTTGCACAGATAACACCGGCAATAGCGTCGCCGGCGCCGTTAATAAACTTGGTCATGGAAGAGATCACAATATCGGCACCGAGTGCTGCCGGCGTTACCACCATGGGCATGAAGGTGTTGTCAATGACTAAAGTGAGTCCGCGCTTGCGTGCCAGTTTCGAAAGCGCAGGGATATCAGCTACTTTGAGGGTCGGATTTCCTATGGTTTCGGCGTAAATTACACGGGTGCTTGGCAAAATGGCCTGCTCAAATGATGCTGTATCCATGGGATCGATAAAGGTTGTTGTGATACCCATCTCTGGAAAAAGCTCTCGCAGGAGTGCATGGGTTCCACCATATATCGTATCGCTTGATATAATGTGGTCGCCGCTTCTGCAGAGCTGCAGCAGGGTGCAGGAGATGGCCGACATGCCGCTGGCGGTGCAGGCTGCAAATTCGGTTCCTTCCATAGCAGACATATAGCGTGCCAGCACGTCCACCGTTGGATTAAAATGCCTGCTGTAAAGAAAACATCCTCCCTTATCCAGCCCTCTGAGACCTTGGAAGATTTCCGGCATTATAGCGGGGTCCATGACCGTAAAGGTTGAAGACCTGGAGATGGATGGAGTAACACCGCCGTGTTCGCCGAATTCCCGGCGGGTTTCCCACAAAGCCTGTTCAGGATTGAAGGGTTTCATAGCCTACCTCCTAGAGTTGCCCTGTATGGAACAATTTGGTTTTTAATGATAAAAACTTCGGGTGGATCCCCATCAGCAATTTAAATGAGGGGTCGGGGAGTTTTCGCTGTAAGGCCGCTCGCTAATTCACCAAGCATTATGGGAAAAAACTCCCTGACAGCTGATTTAAATATGTCTTATAAATATGGAAGCACAAGGGACTGTGGAGGGTCAAGCAAGAAATATAAATAATTACGATTTGATCCCGCGCATGTCCCCGCTTATTGCAGCCTGCAGGTAGGAATAAAGTCCATCTTTAGGGACGGATTGAGTAAAGCGGCAGGTGTTATCCCAATCGATGTATATCGGCATTGGGCGCATACGACGTGAGTCTATGGCGAGGTCTTTGGAAAGTATATCAACGATAAGCATATTTTTGGTTATTTTATCTGTCAATTTGTGGAAAGGTATGTTTCGTCGCAGCAAAATGCGGTCCATTATGCCTTCGTCCACCGTATTGAGGACCGATATGAGCGTCGAATAAGCCCTTTTATATTGATTTTTAGGTTTTTCGAGGGAAATTATCGTATATCCTTTTCTGTAATTGGTCAAATTGACGATGCGTGAATGTCCCTGGACAATTCGATCGTTATTATTGCGAATTTCAGTGACCGCAGGATAAAAAATAGGTGCAGGAAACTTGGAGTTCATCCGTTGAGCAAGAGCGCGATAAGTTGCTGCATAATTAGCAGACGGGTTCCATACCGCCCAACTGGATGCTCCGGCATTTGCAATTCCGTCCAGTTGCGCCCTGATTTCTTCAGGTTTATACCAAAATCCCTGAATCCAGGGACGTATTTTTTTGTTGGTTCGTTTTTGAATACGCTTCATACTCAATTCCATTATTTCCAAGGGATAGTCTCCGGGAACTTTTTTGCCTAAAAAGCCAACGGGAAAGTGCGAAGGGTAGAACATGGGGCAAATTACATCAACGTACGGGGCAATTTCTTCTAAAACCTGACCGACTCCGAAATCCGTGGTTTTCCATGCCGTTAGCCCGAATACATCAACAGAGATGACCACATCCAGTGGCTTAAGCTCTGTATAGGCTGCTTTTAAAAAACGGCCGATACTCTGAGATTTTGTCAGATTATTAGATGAAAAAGGATAATCAATCGCCGCCAAATTACCATCGCTTGGAAAACGAATATAGTCAAACTGAATTTCATCAAATCCAAATGCAATGAGTTCTTTACAAAGTGTTATATTGTAATCCCAAACCCTGCGGTCATAAGGGTTTGCCCAGAACAACCCGTTCTGATCAGCCCATGAGCTGTCTGTTTGTGTATTAATAAGGCCCATTTCAGGATACTTGCTTACAAGTTGGTGATCGACAAAAATATCTATTTTTGCAATCGTCCAGATA
>JABMQM010000596.1 GCA_013203195.1 Desulfobacteraceae bacterium
GTATTTTGGTGGTGGCAAAGGTCGTGAAGTTTACTCACCACCCTGAATAATAAACAGTGACATTCAGAGCTGTGAGAAGCTTCAGCAAGCGACGCAGAAGTAGCTCACGGCTTTTTTTGTAAAGGCCGGTGCTTCTTCCGAGACACTGGCTTTTTTTTCATTTATAAAAACCGCTGACTGTTGACGGATATAGGAGTTTAGCATGCGCTTTATACCTGATGATTTGACGGAGGATAAATTAGCAAAGATTCAACTTGAAGGGCTTAAACAGACCGTTGATCACGCCTACACCAATTGTCCGGCTTACCGCCAAAAATTCGACAACGCGGGTATTAAGCCCGAAGATATTCGGTCTCTTGATGACCTTTTGCATCTTCCGCTTACCGATAAAGAAGATTTGCAGCAAGAGTATCCTTTTCCTTTGCGGGCCGAACCTTTTGAAAAAATCGTTCGGATTCACGCATCTTCAGGAACTACCGGAAAGCGCAAGGTACTTTGCTATACCCAGAGGGATATTGACGTATGGGCTGACATGTTTGCCCGCTGTTATGAACTCGCAGGTTTGACGCGTGCAGATCGTGTGCAAATTGCCGTGGGATACGGCTTGTGGACGGCGGGTGTCGGCTTTCAGGCCGGATGCGAGCGTTTCGGGGCCATGGCGGTGCCCGTAGGTCCGGCCAATGCTGAAATGCACTGTGAAATGATGGTTGATATGGAAAGCACTGTTTTTTGTTCCACTGCATCCATGGCCCTTTTGATGGCGGAGGAGATCCATAAACGCAATCTTCTTTCAAAGATAAAAGTTAAAAAGATTATCTTGGGTGCCGAACGGCACAGCGATGCCATGCGAGCCCGTATCAAGGAGCTTATGGATGTGGAGCATATTTTTGATATCTATGGTTTGACCGAATTGTATGGCCCGGGGACGGGGCTCGATTGTATCTACCACAACGGGATCCACTACTGGTCCGACCTTTTTATTTTCGAAGTTCTCGATCCGGAAACGTTGCAACCGGTTCCGGACGGCAAAGAAGGCGAACTGGTTGTCACCACCTTGAAAAAGGAAGGGAGCCCGCTGATTCGATATCGGACCCATGACGTCACACGCCTTATGAACCGTGCCTGCAGGTGTGGTGTTGTGTTCCCCAGGCATGACCGCATACTCGGCCGTACGGATGATATGTTTACCTACCGCGCCGTAAACATCTATCCGAGCCAGATCGATCACGTGCTGAGTGGTGTGGACGGTACCGGCAGTGAATATCAGATTCACCTCAAACAGCGTGAAAGCGGGCGGGATATGATGCTGATCAAGGTGGAGCGCGCTATGGGTGCGGAGCCTTCCGGAGATAGTGATTTGTCCGCAAGGGTGGCAACGGAAATCCGTCGCAGGGTACTGGTACGGAGCGAGGTGGAAATCGTCGATCACGGCAACATGCCCAGGACCGAGAGAAAGAGTGTACGCGTATTCGACCATCGTAACGGTTAACCCGAAAATTTCATGTTGGCACAATTATTCGAAAGAACGAACCGATGCTGGATACTCGATGCTGGATAAATAAAGATAACAATCTTTTATAAAATCCAGCATCCAGAGGCCGGCATCCGGTATCTGCTTGTTTGATGAGATAGAACATAATTAAAAAACTTAACCTATCTGTTAAGCCATGGCGTATGAGACGTTAATATGAGCGGGTCTGATTATATCCTTGAGGTAGAAAATATTTCAAAAAACTTTGGCGGTCTTCAAGCTATAAACCGGCTTTCTTTCCGGGTAGAAAAGGGCCAGATCTTTTCTATTATCGGCCCCAACGGGGCGGGGAAAACCACAGCCATCAACTTGATCACCGGCGTGTACCCGGCCACGTCCGGAGAAATCTATTTAGAGGGCCGCCAGCTGTACAAAAAAAGTCCGTATCAGGTGGCTCACATGGGGATTGCCAGAACATTTCAGAACGTGCAGGTGTTTCAAAATATGACCGTTCGCGAGAATGTAATGGTAGGTCTGCATACCAAAAGCCGTGCCGGGTTTCTGCGGTGCCTGTTGCACACCCCCCTGGTGATGAAAGAAGAGAAGATAATAAGGGAGAAAGCGGATGGAATGTTAGGGTTTTTGGGCCTCGATTCCAAGGCGGATCAGCCGGCCGCCGGACTTCCGTATGGCGACCAAAAACGCCTCGAGATGGCCCGCTCCCTGGCCACGGAACCAAGGCTTCTCTTCCTGGATGAACCGGTGGCAGGCCTTAATTTGCAAGAAACCGAACAGATGGCACGCACAATACTCAACATCCAAGACAAGGGGATAACCGTTGTTCTGGTGGAGCACGACATGAATCTTGTTATGGGGATCTCCAATACGGTTACGGTTCTGAATTACGGAGAGAAAATCGCCCAAGGAAGTTCTGAAGAGATACAAAACAATCCGAAAGTGATAGAGGCCTATCTGGGAAAGGAGTTTTAACCGGTTTTGCTGGTAATAACTAACCTAAGTGCCCACTACGGCGGAGTTCAAGCACTGCATAATATCTCCTTGGAGGAAGGGGCCGGTGAGATTGTGGCCTTGATCGGAGCAAACGGAGCCGGTAAGACAACGCTCCTTAACCTTATTTCCGGCATTATCAGGCCGTCAAACGGCAAGATTGTATTTAACGGCCAGGATCTCATATCGCTTGCGCCTGAGAAAATCGTAGAACTGGGCATTATCCAGGTTCCGGAGGGCAGACTTCTTTTCGGACCTTTAACGGTGAAAGAAAATCTGGAACTGGGGGCTTATCGGAGGAGAGCAAAAGCAGACCGCAAAAAAGTATCCAAAGATTTTGAATACGTCCTGCAGCTTTTTCCTGTACTCAAAAACAGGCTTGAGCAGCGGGCGCAAACACTAAGCGGCGGCGAGCAGCAAATGCTGGCCATCGGCCGGGGATTGATGGCCAAGCCGCGCCTTTTGCTTCTGGATGAACCCTCCCTGGGACTCGCACCCTTGATCGTGCAGGAAATTCTTACTATAATTGTCAGGCTTAAAAAGGAAGGAACCACCATTCTGCTGGTGGAGCAAAATGCCAGAGCAGCTCTTAGAATATCCGACCGGGCTTATGTTATCGAAACCGGGAGAATTCGGCTCCAGGGAAAGGCTGAAAATCTTCTTGAAAATGAGGAAGTGAAAAAGGCTTATTTAGGGCAGGATTTGCGTAAGAAGTAAAAACTTTAAGACAAACAAGCGTTTATGGTGTATTGAAGTTAAACACAACCAGCAAGGAGGGAAACAATGAAGAAAAAATTATTGATGACCGTTGTAGCAGCTCTGGCAGCCAGTTTGATGATCGGGATGCCGTTTTCCTATTGTGCCGCGCCAATTAAGATTGCCGGTATTTTTGCCTTGACCGGCCGCGCCGCTCATATTGGGACGTCTCAGAGGGATGCAGTGTTGCTTGCCATCGATGACGTCAATGCGCAAGGAGGAATTAACGGCCGCAAACTGGAAATGGTGATGAGTGACACCGAGAGCAATCCCACCAAGGCCGTCATAGCCCTAAAAAAGGTTCTGGAATCGGAAGATGTGGTGGCGATTATCGGGCCTACATTGACCGGAACAGCCATGGCAATGCGGGGATTCATTGAAAAGGAGCAGATTCCCACCTTCATGCATTCGGGTGGTGATGTTATCCTGACGGCGCCACTTAAGAAAGGCGACCCAAGCTCAACACCGAAATGGACGTTTAAGTCTCCTTATAAAGCTGCGGATGCCATGGGTAAGATCTGCGAGTACATGAGCAAACATGGTATCAAAAAAATTGGATTTCTTTATTCCAATGAAGGGTTCGGCAAAGACGGTGTGAGAAACGTGATGGTCCAGGCCCCCAAATATGGAATAGAGGTCGTGGCCCAAGAGGCCTTTCAGCCGAAAGATGTTGATATGACCGCTCAGTTGACCCGCATAAACGCCAAGGGAGTGGACGGGATCATCGCCTGGACTGTTGGGCCGGCCATGGGAATCATTCCCAAGAATGTTAAACAATTGGGAATCAAAGCTCCGTTGTTTGAATGTCATGGTGCCGGAGACCCCATTTTTTGGAAGGTCGCCGGTGAAGCCGGTGAAGGTGTAATGATGCCGTCGACCAAGATTGTAGTGGGCGATCAACTTGCCGATAACGACATCCAGAAGCAGATAGTTCTGGATTATGTGAAGGCCTATAAGGCAAAGTTCAAGCGCGAACCCGGCACCATGGTAGCTTACGGGGCCGATGCGGCCTTGATTGTCATAGAAGCTATCAAGAAGGTAGGTCCTGACAGGGCTAAAATCAGGGCTGCCATTGAGAATACAAAAGGCTATGTGGGTATCAGCGGCATCTACAACATCAGTCCCGAGGATCACAATGGCCTGGCCATGAAAGACATTGTCATGATCAAGGCCACCAAAGGGGGCTGGAAATTGCTAAAATAAAAGCAATGCGAAAAAGCACTTAGAGATAATTACATTCTGAAGTACGCTGGCCCGCCATGGGTGTACAAGCGTTGCCGGTTTGCCGGTTAGCCCGTCAAGCCCGTTTGCCCGTAAAAAATACCGGCGAACCGGCCAACGGGCAAACCGGCGAACCAGTTTTAACAATTGAAACCCGTAACTCGTAACCCGAAACTCGTAACTCGCAAATGGATATTTCCCAACAGATTGCCCAATATATCATCACCGGCTTGACCATCGGTGCCATTTACGCCCTCGTAGCCATAGGCTTTAATATCATTCACAACGCCACCGGAATAGTGAATTTCGCCCAGTGCGAGTTTATCTCCCTTGGCGGTATGTTCATGTATACATTGGTCGTTCCCTTAAAAGTCAAACTGTTCATCGCCTTTTTTATCTCCATGTTCGCAGTGGCTCTGATCGGGGCGTTGATCGAAAGAGGACCGATACGGCATGCCCGTTCCAAGGAGATTATCATTCTTATCTTTTTGACTATCGGCATTTCCGAGGTTCTTCGAGGAACCGCGCAGGAAGTCTGGGGGACCGACAATGTAGGAGTTCCCGGTTTCAGCGGAGAAAGCCCCATCCATCTTCCCGGAGGCGCCGCCATCGTGCCGCAGCATATCTGGATATTTGCCATAACCGTTCTGATTGTACTGATGTTGCATTATTTTTTCAAAAGAACCCTGATGGGCAAAGCTATGCGGGCAACGGCGGTTAATCGCCAAGCAGCGATGCTGGTAGGAATTCCGGTGAACCGCATGGTCCTTTTATCTTTTGCCTTCAGCGGCGGTCTGGGGGCAGTGGCCGGAATGATCATTGCACCGATCTCCACGACTTCCTACGACACCGGAATCATGCTGGGCTTGAAGGGCTTTGCGGCGGCCATTCTGGGCGGTTACGGGAATTTTGCCGGTGCCATTCTGGGTGGAACCATTCTTGGTTTAATGGAATCCCTCGGCGCCGGCCTGATTTCCTCGCAGTACAAGGATGCCATTGCATTTTTTGTTCTCCTTTTGGTTCTTTTTCTGAAACCTGAAGGGATTTTGGGGTATGGAGAGTCGGAGAAGGTCTAACCTGGATATTTCATGAACTATGAATCATAAATAATAATGAATTTTTTTTTAAAAAATAAAAACATTTTCGGTTTCGATGCTCTGGCTTTTTTCATCATCATCCTGCCTTTGTTTATGGAAAGCAGATAATATTACATTGTACTGAATGTCA
>JABMQM010000597.1 GCA_013203195.1 Desulfobacteraceae bacterium
AGATTTAATATCATCACCGATAAGCGGAATATTTTTTGCTTTAAAGCGTGCGGCCCACTGCGGATTGCTGGCGATAAACACCGGAATATTATTAACAAAAGCGACACCAGCCTCCAGGGCGCATTCAGCATAAAACCGGGTGGCCTCCTCAGAGCCTACCGGCAAATAATTTAAAAAAATCTGAGCGTCGGTATCTTTGAGAATTTTGACCACTTCTTCTTGGTCGGGTTCCGTCTCGTTTGCCAAAAGAAAAGTATACTTGTCCTCGTACTCTCTCATATGGTCGGAGAAACCGTCCAGCATTCTGCCCATCCGAACGGTAACGCCTGCTTGAGGTAGATCCGGACAAAACACTTTTGTACAGTTGGGTTCGGCAAAAACAGCTGCATTTACATCCACCCCGACTTTGCGCCGATCAATATCAAAGGCTGCAACGACTTTTATGTCTCCAGGCGTATAACCTCCAATTTCCCAGTGCATCAAGCCGATTGCATCCTTGGGTTTTTTATCTTTATAATAATGGATGCCTTGAACCAGGGAGCTTGCGCAATTGCCCACGCCGGCTATCGCGATCTTTATTTTACTCATAACCATTAGCCTCCTTGTGCTATTAAATCATATGCTAACCTCCCCTCCGAAAAAATAAAAGCAAAAAGAAGTCCTGCCCTCGTAAAATCTCAATTAATGAAATCGAATGCGCAGGTGAACAGCAGCGATTTCGAGACCTAAAATTAAAGCCTCAAACTTGTTAACGGCATCTTACCTGTCACATCCCGTAAATCAAGAGTGAATCTCAAAAAAATATTTTAGCATAGTATGTCGAAATTTTATCGACATACCCTGTTAAAAAGTGATATTAAAGCGTTGAATCCTTTCTTGTCCTTTTTCAGCATCGAGATATTATTAAAATGATCGAAGACCTTCGAAGACGGATACCATATGAAGAGTTCGACTATCAGACATTGCTTGATAGTCTTCGAACGTATTCCCGACCAAGAGACAAGATTACGGCCCTCCTTAAGAAAGGCGTAATTGTGCGGATAAAAAAAGGGCTTTATATCTTCGGCGAGGAATACCGGAAAAATCCGTACTCAAATGAAATTCTTGCCAATTTGATTTGTGGACCATCATATATTTCTCTGGAATATGCCCTGCAATACTACGGTTTGATTCCGGAACGGGTGGTAGCGGTGACATCGGTAACAACCGGACGGTCAAGAGAATTTCTCACTCCTGTAGGCCTGTTTATTTATCGAATGATTCCAAAGAATGCTTTCCGGACCGGGATGGACCGGGCAGAAATCGATGCCGGTCGATCGTTTTTAATCGCAGTTCCTGAAAAAGCACTGGCGGATAAGCTGTATCAGGAGCGTGGGATTGGAATACAAACCCAGACGGCACTGCGGGACTATATGGAATCCGAATTGCGCATTGACACATCTGCGTTGCTTAAGATGAATCCTGAATATCTGGAAGATATTGCGCGGCGATACAGATCGCGCAAAATCCGTCTGCTTAGCGGCCTCATTCGCCGGTTGAAAGGAAATGGCCGAGAGAAAGAGGTTTTCAATGCATAAAGCAATTTCAAAGATGCTTGCCAAATACGACTGCCGCCGTCTGGATGACTATGTCCACGCATTACGAGAAATACTTCAGGAAGTCGCCTTGCTCGGATTATGGCGTGCCAAATTCTTCGAAAAGGCGGCGTTTTATGGAGGAACGGCGCTTCGAATCCTCTACGGATTGGACCGGTTTTCAGAGGATTTGGATTTTTCCTTGTTGACACCCATGGCCGATTTCGATCTGGGAAGATATACGTCATCCCTTCAAAAGGAAATCGAGGCTTTTGGATTCGATGTCTGGATTGAAAAACGTGACAAAGCGATCTTATCGCCGATTCAATCCGCTTTTCTTAAGGCCGATACCCGCAATCAACTTCTGGTAATCGAAGCTGGGAAAGAGATTGTACGGCAGTTACCCAAGGGCCAACTGCTACGAATCAGACTGGAGGTCGATACAGACCCACCCTCAGGATTTACAACCCACACCCGGTACCTGCTACAGCCGATTCCATTTGCTGTGCGGGTATTTGTAGTGCCTGACTTGTTTGCCGGAAAATTGCATGCCGTTTTATGCCGGAGGTGGAAAAACCGAGTCAAAGGGCGGGACTGGTATGACTTGATATGGTACGCTGCAAACCACCCGGAATTGAACCTTTATCACCTTGAACAGCGTATGCGTCAAACCGGTGACTGGCAGGACAAAACTCCGTTGACCCCCGATCGATTCAGGTTGCTGATGGAGGAAGCCGTTAAAAATCTTGACGTGAATCAAGCTCGCAGAGATGTAATTCCCTTTACCCGCAATCCGGATGCGCTGACTGTGTGGTCTCGTGATTTTTTTCGAGATGTTGCCGATAGAATTCGTTTTGTCGAAAGTTAATCATTTCGATGGGATTGGATGCGATTAAATACCTGAATCTTGCACGAGTCGGAGCGCTTTACTGTGCTTGTAAAAAGTTTGTCTAAACAAAGCATATAAACTTTCTTCTGGCAAAGTTTGCAAAAACACAGTAAATCGATAACCGCATGGCAGAGGCAGGCGTCAAAGCTCAAGGTGTAGGAAGATCGTATTGTTCATCTGGCAGGCGCCCGAACAAGAGATATCGTGCAGGTGGCACGCCGGTGTTAGGGGTCGGGCGACGGTTGAAGATTCGGAATCCCAATCGATTCCGATATTGAGGAGACCTGGATTTACGATTGAAGGCAGCTGTCATGCGTTGGTTTAACGGCGGAATTGAGCTGCGCCGAAAAAAGGAAAAAATATTATATGAGGGAATTATATTTTCGAAAGCTTGAGTTGCTTAAAGCGCGAAGATTTTAGGCGTCAGTTCAAATGACATGTTCGCCGAAGGATCAACTACATTGCCTCGGAGATTTTTATGTCGCCCCTGAGAAGCTCGTTCACTACCGAGGATCGATCAAGCCCTTTCTTCTTCGCAATTTTCTCTACGAAAGCAGAAACTTCTTCATCAAGATAAACGGGAATGCTCAGTTTTATATCTGGATGATAAAATTTGCCTCTTTCCCCTTTTGAAAAATCATACTCTTTTCTCATGTTCATTCACCATATGTTTTAATTTCTTGTTTTGTTGCTTTCCGGCTTGAAATAATTCTAATGGTGTAATGGGGGATGTTGTTACCTTCTGACCTTATGGCGGATATTCGCTTTTCAAGTGTCATTATCGTTGCCGAGGAGCGGGCACTGGTTCATTATGATCTTCTTGCAATTAACAGGGTTCTTCCAACTGTTCCTAAAATACGTTTGTCCTGCATTTTCTGTACCTGGTTTCCGCTCAGGCGTTCAGATGATAAAGGACACTCTATTCGAT
>JABMQM010000598.1 GCA_013203195.1 Desulfobacteraceae bacterium
ACCCAGCAAGGTGACGTCTGCCCATGTATTCATGGCCAGCTTGGCTGCTTCCCTGATGGCACGACTGCTGTAAGAATGTTGGTCCAATGCAACAAGGATTCTCATGTTGACCTCCCGGTTTCTAAATCTCAAATTCCAAGCACTAAATTCCAAATAAATTCCAAGATCCAATACCTGCATAGATTTGGTTTTTCCTTTTCAAGACCATAAAAGGGTTTGAAATTTTGAATTTGAGTCATTGTTATTTGTTTGTTATTTGGTATTTAATTTGCTCCTTTTGAGATGACTTCACCCCTCTGGGGGGCACTCAAAGCCGATTCCTCCGGCCCCTGATTCTTTACTGCCAGCACAGGAAAAGGGGATAGGGCGTGCGGCTCAGCAACTCCAGCAACGGACTTTTTTTGCTGGTCTGGCGGTATATTGATGACGCCACCAGGCCGTAACCTTGCATAAGCTCGGCAGCCTTGTCCGGGGAATTTTGAACGACACGGCAGTGTGCGGGCGGCATCTCATTTTCAGAGAGAATTTTTTCTGCGTTCCGTAAGATGGTATCCGCATCTTCTCCCTTCGGTCGGACCGGTTTTGCCTGTGCGTTAAAATCGCAATAGATCAGGTCCAGCTCAACCTTTACCCCTTTAAAAAATTTTAAAAATGTGGCGATAAGTTTGGCATAATT
Source organism: Desulfobacteraceae bacterium (assembly GCA_013203195.1). Lineage (GTDB taxonomy): Bacteria > Desulfobacterota > Desulfobacteria > Desulfobacterales > UBA11574 > Desulfatibia_A. Next base: position 677 of record JABMQM010000598.1, read on the forward strand.
TACATCACTACTCAGAACAAGCAGGACTTTTTCCAAACCCACCAGGTTTTTTACCAAAATAATTGGGCAGGGTGTGTTGCGGTAAAACCAGGAATGAATTTTGCTGTAAAAGGGCGCAGAATTGAAGGTGTGCAGCGCTCCTTCTACAAAAAGGTCATAGCGTCCGCTTTGAAGTTCATAGAGAATTTCTTTTTCACGGTCTCCGACCGACATTTTCGGAGGCCCCAATCTTGGGTATGACGCCCTTGCGGCTTTGACCATCCGGCGGATTTCGGTTTGCTCCGCGGTCAGCACGGCATCCTCCCAGGTTTTACGCACCCATCCCGACCCCGGAGACGAACTTTCCGCGTCCGGTTCCTTGACATGGATGGTATGCAGCTCTGTTTCTATTAAGTTCGCCAAACGGCAGGCATACCTGAGAGCGATACTGGATGCCAAGTTGGTTTCTAAAGAAACAATCGTCTTAATCATGATTTTTATCCTATTTTATTTTATCCAGATAAACCTGGTCCTATGGGCCAAGTCAGAGCTGTCCGACTCTGACTAAAAAAACACTGCAAGAGTTTAAACTTTCGCATAAATAGAATCGATAAACCAAGTTCTAAATACGACATCGAATTTACGAATACATGTCAAAGTTTTATACGGGCTTGCCTTGATCTTCGGCTCTCAGTGCATCAACGGCTTTTTGGATGACTGCGCGTATCTCGCCCAGCTTAAATGGTTTGGCAATGAAATCGAAGGCCCCTTTTGCCAGAGACTCCCGGGCGACTTCTATGGTAGCATAACCGGTAATCATAACGACTTTAGTCCGCTCGGACAGGGTTCTAACGCGTTCCAGAATTTGGATACCGTCGATATCTTCCATGCGGATATCGGTCACAACGATATCGAACTCCTTTTCACTTACACGTTCTAAGGCCCGGTAAGGATTGACGAAAATTTCCACCCGGTGGCCCTCCTTCTCAAGGGCCGGCTTAAGGCGCTGCCCCACGACGGGTTCGTCATCCAGGATAAGAATATCGTATTGGTTGTCCATTTTTTACTCCTTATTAATTGGGGTCATCTTTTTCATTATTGTTATATTCGTAATGGCGCCTCTCTCATGTGCCGGCGGCTTTGGGCTTAAGGGATGCGGGTTCGTGAACCACCTGAAGCGTTTTATTAAGGCCTCTTCTTTGCCGGTAGGCCCGGATGACGTGAAACAGGATGACAAGGCAACCGGTGATGCCGCTGGCAAAAAGGAAAAACTTGCTGACCAGATTAAAATAGCGATCCCATCCCGGATCCATGGCGATCCAGCCCAACTGGCGCACATACATGGGAATGGCGATAACCCGGCTGATCACACACAAAACAATAATGATGCTGGTCACCAGGCGGATATACATTTCATTGACCACTTTGACGCCGTAAACCCCCAGGTAAATTCCGACAAGTGAGCCCAGGTAAAGCAGCATGGTCAGCCGGATATCCACAAACCCCAGGTAAGCATAGCTCAAGGCGCCGTATGCGCCCATGAACATGGCCAGATAAAGTTCCGTGCCGGCGGCCACGGCGGTCGGTACGCCGAAAACATAGATCATGGCCGGCACGCCGATGAAGCCCCCTACGCCGATGGTACCGGCTAAGTATCCGGTGGCGATTCCGACGGCCATAATGACCCAGAGGCTGACCTTCACATCGGCCACTTTGAAGTAAATTATGGGCGGCAGATTGAGCCGGCGCATGAACTCGGCAATTTTCATGGATGGCCCGGTACCGGCTTCGCCTTCACGGGAAGACTTGATCACATCCCGCAGCATGGACACGGAAACAAATGTCAGGATAACAGCGAAAACCAGGCTGATGTAAAGGTTGGCTCCGGCCCCCTTGGCCGCACCATGACCCGAGCCGCCTTTAAACAGCAGGTTGATGATCGAGACCGCCAACTGGATGCCAAATATGTCAGATCCCAGTAAGAACACAGCCAGTTTCTTGTCTACATTGCCGGCTTCGCCGTG
>JABMQM010000599.1 GCA_013203195.1 Desulfobacteraceae bacterium
CACGAAAGTTGGGAAGCACGAAAATTTATTATATATTTCTTTTTCGTGTTTTCGTTCTTTCGAGTTTTCGCTGTAAGATCGCTCAATTGATAATCATATTTTAAATCGTGTGAACTCGTATATAAAGGTTCGTAAAGAAAGAACAGACGTATTGCCAAAAGCTGCCATCGTAAGCGAATACCGGTCGTTCAGCAAAATAATTAATATTATTGCAAAAGCGTCTGTTCTTTCTTTACGAACCTTTATATGTGAGTTCACACGGTTTAAAATATGATTATCCATTGAGCGGTCTTACAACGAAAACTCTCCTACCCTCAACAGCTTAGTGCTCAAATTTAATTATAGATGGGCACCAATTAATCAAAACGGGACAGCACGCTCCCCAGATGATCGATCCAAACGGCCACAATTTCGTCGTAATCGGCCGTTCCTTTGAAAATCGGCACACATTTGATTCCTGCCTTTGTCAAAATCGATTTCCACGAATCTTCCTCATCTCCGGCCATGTCATTTCTGGCATGATCCCCGGCAACAGACATAAACGGTATCAGGTAGGCTTTCTTGATCTTCTTTTTAAGGAGCATGGCTTTAATATGGTCAATTTCAGGAAAGCCTTCTACCGTCCCCACGAATATATTGGGATCTTTCTGCTGGAAACGATACATCATGGCTGCATAAAATGCATTACTCGGATGAGGAGAGCCGTGACCCATTAAAACCACGGCATCCTGCTTTTTTCTCTCTTTGGGGATGTGTTTGATTATGGCCTCTGTAACTTTTCTTAAATCCTCATCGGTTCCCAGCAACGGGGAACCAACCAGAACGCTGTCAAAACCACCGGCCATATCGGCGAATGCCCGTGCATTCCTGACAAGATCATGGAATTCTTCTCCACTAATAGTATGCAGGGACTGGGCGGCGATGTGCGTAAAGCCTTCATCCATCATTTTCGCCAAGGCAACTTCCGGAGAATCCAAGTGGATTCCCTTTTGGGCCAATTTCTTTCTGATAATCGTTGAGGTATAAGCCCAGCGAACCGGAATATTTGGATAGGCGTCCCTGACCTGTTTGTCGATATTTTTAAACGCCTCCTGCGCTTGCGGATGGCTGGTACCGAAAGTAACCAGTAGAATGCCTTTTTTCATGGTATGCTTGCGCCCGTGTTCGCTGGCGGTGGCCGTTGTTGTTAATAACATAACTATCAACAAAATCTGCAGTAAAAGCATGGCGTTCCGTTTTACCATAATTACCCTCGACTTGAACCTATACCGAAAATAAAAAGCCCTTCAAACCAATTTTGGCTTGAAGGGCTGCACCCAGTTTACTTCACCCTTTTCTGATTTGTCTTAATCCCCGTCACACGCAGGGGATTGACTACTACTAAGGCAGGTCTTCTGACTTTCGGATCAATCTACTAATTGCGCCTTCCCAATGGGTTTATTCCCATCAGTGGTATCGTGCAACGTTCGTCCCCGATTACAGCGGCGGGACCGCTCCCGACTTTAACGGGATTCCCTTTTAATCCATGGCACCTTATATAACTGTATAAAAGATTGTCTAAATCAAGTCAATAGTGAAGTTTCCTGCCATGCAGAAGGAGGGGACTGACATATGGTTCAAACTGTTTTTAGATTGTTTTCGTCTTCGGCAATTAAATCCATCAAATATTGTCCATATTCATTTTTTATCATTGCAGCTGCAAGCTGGGCGAGCTGTTCTTTGTCGATGTAGCCGAGGTTATAGGCAATTTCTTCAATACATGATATTTTAAGTCCCTGGCGCTGCTGGATGGCCATAACAAAACTGGCGGCTTGTTGCAGGGCTTCCTGGGTTCCGGTGTCCAGCCAGGCAAAACCCCTGCCCAGAAGTGCAACCCTGAGTTGACCTCTTTTTAGATACGCCATATTAACGTCTGTAATTTCAAGCTCTCCCCGCGCCGACGGTTTGAGTTTGGCTGCGATGTTGACTACATCGTTGTCGTAAAGATAGAGACCGGGCACGGCATAATTCGATTTGGGTTTTTTGGGTTTCTCCTCGATCCCAAGCACATTGCCGTCAACGTCGAAATCCACAACACCGTAACGTTGAGGGTCCTTTACCAGGTATCCGAAAATCAAACCGCCCTGCTGGAGTTGAACCGCATTTTTTAAAATTCCGGTAAGATTGTGTCCATAAAATATATTGTCTCCCAGAATCAGGCAAACCGGGTCATTGCCAATGAACGATTTGCCGATAATAAAGGCCTGTGCTATCCCTTCCGGCTTTGGCTGGGTTTCAAAGGAGAAAGAAAGCCCTAATTGCGAGCCGTCACCCAGGAGCTTTTGAAATAAACCTGAATCCTCGGGTGTGGAAATAAAAAGTATTTCCCGAATACCTGCCAGCATCAAAACCGACAAGGGGTAATAGACCATGGGCTTGTCATAGATCGGTAAAAGCTGCTTGCTTACCACACGGGTTATTGGATAAAGCCGTGATCCGGAGCCGCCTACTAAAATTATTCCCTTCATAAATATAATTCCTTTAGTTTTATTTCAATCATGATCAGTGGTTCTGTTCCGGGGTTTTCCAGCACAGCAGCTTGATTGGCAGAAAGATCTACAGACTGCCCTTTATTTAGCAGCTTGTCTTGATTCTCCAAAGTCGTCTTGACCTGGCCTTTGAGCACAAACAACTGTTTTGCCGCCCAATCGTCGGTTTTGATTTGAAGTGCCGAACCCGGATACACGATCAGTTTTGAAATCCTGAAATCGTCTTGTATCTCCAGCACGGTGAAGGTTCCCCAGGGGTGATGAACGGTCTTATGCTTTTGATATTCCCGGCGGCCCTTCTCCTTGAGACTGGCAACAATCGATTTTACATCCCTGCTGGTCTCTATGTCTGAAACAAACACAGAGTCCGGCGTTTCCACAACAACCATGTTTTGGATGCTGTTAGTTGCGATAAGCCTTTCATATCCCAGAATGAAACAGTTTTGGGTATCATTGGTGATCACATCACCGTCGATAACATTGCCGTCAACATCTTTTGGAAGAAAATCATAAAGAGATTTCCATGATCCGATATCGCTCCAGCCAAAATCTGACGGCAAAACAGCGCCTTTATCGGTTTTCTCCATCACAGCATAATCGATAGATATATTCGGCAGTTGTTCATATGATTCCAGAGACACGCCCTTTGCGGTTAAATCTAACTGTTGCATTTTTTTTAAAAGTTCAGGGTGGTGGATTTCCAGTTCATTCATCATGACGGATGCTTTAAAGGCAAACATGCCGCTGTTCCAGAAAAAATTACCGTTTTCAAGATAATACTTTGCCGTCTTTAAATCCGGCTTTTCAACAAAGCGTTTTAGCGCAAATGCTTGCTCGGGCAATTTCCCGGTGCCTTCAATGTATCCATAACCGGTTTCAGGATAGTGGGGTGTGATTCCAAACGTCACAATGTAATCCATTTTAGCAAGCTTGATAGCGGAGCGTAATTTTGCGTGAAATGCGTCAATGTTGCGAATGACATGATCGGCCGGGAAAATGCATAATACAGCATCTTCTTCCTGTTTTAAAATAAGGAGCATTGCCAGAAGAATGGCCGGGGCCGTGTTGCGGCCGCAAGGTTCACTTATGATTTTTTCATTGGAAGCAATACCGATTTCCTCCATATGCCTGGCGATTTCGTAAAAATGCTCCTGGCCGCAGACAATGCGGATATTTTCCGTTGCAAGCACCGGCGTCAACCGTCTAATGGTACTTTGGATTAGGGATTCGTCGCCGATAAATTTAACAAGCTGTTTGGGGTAAAGCTCCCTTGAAACCGGCCAAAGACGTGTCCCTGACCCACCGGCCAGCAGTACCGGGTAAACATTTGTCAGATCTTCCATCATTATGGACTTTCCCTTCCCTTATTTAGTTCGATATTTTTTTGTCCAAAAATACTCAGTAATGTCCGGTTAGGTTCTTGCATGTGACCGATACCGTTTTTGTTCTTTGAAAAAAAATGAATCTGTAGAGCTATCG
>JABMQM010000064.1 GCA_013203195.1 Desulfobacteraceae bacterium
AGCAAAATTTCATGGTATTAAAAACCCGGTCGGCCATCGCCAGTGGAAACCGGGTTTGCGACTTTGGGTGACGATTCCGAATCCTAATCAACGCCGACAGTGAGATGGCTTAGGTGCACGATTGAAGGCAGCAAAATTTCATGGTATTAAAAACCCGGTCGGCCATCGCCAGTGGAAACCGGGTTTGCGACTTTGGGTGACGATTCCGAATCAACACCGATAGAGAGATGGCTTAGATGCACGATTGAAGGCAGTAAAACGTAGCAAGTCAAAAAAAGTTGTCACAAGATATTGTATAAAAAAAGAAAGGCAGAGCTATTAACCTCTGCCTTTTCCTGTTCGGTTGAGCCGTCACCCAAATTGAGCGTGGAGTCGTCCGAGCGGGCGTCTTTTCCTTGTCCAACCCGATGTTAGGTAGTCGCAATCATTCGCGCCATTGCTCAATAGATCCCAAGAATAAAATTTGTGGTTATTTAACCGTTATACTGACCTCCGGCGGTTGCGGGAAAAATGTACAATCGCCACCATCATCTTCGGCAGCCAACCCCTCTTCGGTTCGAAAGGCAATATCAACGATAGGCATTGTGGTGGTGATCGCCACAGGGTTGTCAAGGGCAATGACAATGGTCATCGTAGCACCATTATGAAGAAGCCCAAAGCCGGCATAAAAAGCAGCAGTGGGATTACCGCCACCTAAAGCACCTACGGCAGGGACTGCTAAAGAGGAAGTGCCAAGAGCCCCACCGTCTGCAACATCATCGAGAACGTTAGTAGTAGTTCCAGTGTCGCCGGCTGGGGTGTTACAGTCCCCGAGACCAATTACAGCAACAGTCCCTTGGATATTGAATGAAGTGGATAGGGTCATTTTAATATGGGTATAAGTGGTTCCCGATACAAGATTTTCCAGGGTGCCGTAACTTCCAATCTGAGCGCCGACTGCGGCGTCAGCTATATCAAATGTCTGGGTACCTGAACCAATAACAGCAGCATTTTCGCAATCAGTACCGCTGGAGCCGGTACAAAGTTCAATTTGGCTAATTTGCACTTCATAGGTTGTCGCCTCACCGCAAGTAAGACCCAGTATAGATACCTCACAGGCTGCATTTGCTACCGAGGCTGAAAGGAAAACGGCGGCAACCAAACCGGCGAAAACGTTTTTTTGACATTTCAGTCGCATAACAAAGCCCTCCTAACTTAGACTTTTATTAATGATTTATTGTCGAGAAATGGTAATTGAGCCACTGGCAACCCGCTCAACTTTAATTGTGTTTGTTCTGCGCACTTTATCAAGGGAATGTTCGGTCATGTCACGAACTTCAAATGGTTTGTCATCAACAAGTTTTGTTGTTGCAGCCGGCCTTGCATTGTTAGCAAGCTGAAAGGTAAATCTTGCGAAGAGAGTTCCATCAGAGAAATTATCATCAGTAATACCAAATTCCAGACGCATATTGGGGTGCAGATCCATTTCTGTGCTTGCTGACCAGCCATCGATGTCATCTGATGCTTGATTACTATTGTATCCGTAATATTTACCTCTTATGCGCATCCAGGGTAGATAAGGGACTTGAGATGTAAGTTCCAGATCAAAACCGTCAAGCGCTTCTTCAGTGCCGCTTCCCGAAGCATTTGAATAGGATCGAATATCACTCGTTGCTTCATACAGATTGGCAAAAAAATCAAAATTATGCCATTTAGCCTCAAGCCCACCCCCTATGCGAGTATGATCCATATCTGACTCGTAGTCAAAAAACGCATTTGCTCCCAAGAGAAGAGAGTTGTTGTTAAATAATTGGCGATAACCGAGTCCCAAGTTAGCTGTCGTCCTGCTATCACCAAACTTATGATTCCTGGCAAGGCGAAGTTGAGTGAAGTAGGTACGACTTTTATCATCTGTCTGGAACAGAGGCTGAACAGTAAGAATAGACCAAACAGGCTCATTGTCTTCCTGAAGATCAAATTCAAACTCAATCCTTTTTGCCCAATTTGGGCCATTGTTTCCGACTCCTGTTTTTAGCCAGTTAACACCTAATTGAACGGCATTATCAACCAGCATTTCAGTCCCTTCCTTAACTGTGACAGAAGATGGTTGCTTAGCACCTTGATCGAGGGAATCTTGCGCTCCACTAAAATCAGTTGTCGATATAAAAACTAATATCCCCAATAGGATAAAAACAATACACCTATTTTTTCTCCGGTTTAAAACTAACTTTCTGAAAATTAAATCTTTTAAAGTTTTCATGATGCACCTTCAATTTTATGTACTAACAAAATTTGTTGATCTCGTAAAAAGTCACGAATGGAAGCTCCCTGCAGCCCCGCTGAGCGGGATTTCCGCTACGCTCCATCAAGCTTCTTGCGGGGAATGCGCTCGCTGTTCAGTTCAACATCCGCCGGCCCGGTTTCGGTCCATTTGAAACATATCCGGAACTGGTCGTTAATACGAATACTGAATTGGCCTTTCCGGTTTCCGGACAAAGCCTCTAAAAAAGCCGCCGCTTTTTGGGGTCTGCGTTCATTTGTTTATTCGCTGAAGGCCTGTCTCAACAATTGGAGTGAGAATGAATAAGATCGCTAGAAATTTGTTTTACGGCTTGCCACTCTTTTGATGTATGTTCCGCAAGCCAGAGATCATAATTCTTTTGTAAATTCATCCATAAATCTGCTGTAGTATCGAAAGCCCGTGATAAACGCAGGGCCATATCTGGAGTTATGGAGCCTCTTTCATTAATAATCTTTGATAATGTTTTCCTGGACACACCAAGAATAACTGCCATATCCTTTATTGTAATGGATAATGGTCTTAAGTAATCCTCTTTTATTATTATGCCTGGGTGTGTTGGTTGCCTTTTCATTTTTCCCATAGTATCACCTTATTAATGGTAATCATCGTAATCTACGATGTATGCATCCCCTCAATGAATTTAAAAAATATCCTCCAATTTCCTGAAACTTTGACAGCATATAACCCTTTTTTATCTCCGCTTAGCTTATGGAGGTTGGAACTGGGGTAATTCATATCTTTGATTTCACTGGCAGCATTCAATCGGTCTAAAATCCTTTCCAGCCTATCGGCATGCTCCGGTCTAATTCCTTTCTTGCTGCCGGTAAAGAAGAAATTTTTTAACCCTTTATGCTTGAATGATTTAATCATCGGCCATATTGTAACCTCTCAGGTTACGCATGTCAACGGTTTAATTTGCAGCGAACGGGTATTAGTGGGAATCCCGTATATCCAATAGGTGGGAATCCTCATAGCACCATATTGCAGGAATCCTTATAGCAACCTATTGCGGGCCGGGTTTTAATAGTTTCACTGAGATATATTTTTCAAGCTGCACAGAAAAATGTGCACTGATTAT
>JABMQM010000600.1 GCA_013203195.1 Desulfobacteraceae bacterium
CTTTCTAACGGATCCCTAATACACTCAAACAGCACACGCTCTAAAAAAAGATCATCCATTCCGCTGACAGATAATACTCTATAATAGAAACTCCCCGCCCCCTCAGTTATATTTCAGATGTTTCAACCTGCAGTACAGCGTCTATAAAGCCTTCTGGTTTGCCGGTTTTTGAAATCGAAAGCCTTTTGACGTTTACCATATTCTTCGACGTTTCGACCATATGCAGATAAACCGTCAACTGCTGCAGCGTTAAACCTCGAAGCTTCATTTCAACCCGCGAAGTCTTGTAGGGGCTGTTTTTCTGAACAGTGGTCGAAGGTTTCATATATGTTATATGATCTTTTATTCCGGCCTTGCCTGATAGTTTGTCCAGAAAAGAAAACAGCGTAAAACCCTTTTCCCTGTTTTCAAAATGTCCCTTGGATAAATCGGTCCTTTGAATGATTGCATCGTGTTCGGCTTTAAGGGTGATCATGTGTTGAAGTATTTCTGTCTTAACCTTAAGGCTTCTTTTCAGGCGATCCTGCTTGTAGAAAACAGGTAATACGATAAACTGCATGATAATAAACAGGCAGATAATTCCTGAGGCCGCATATAATGCGTATTTTTCTCGCCGGGTCAGTTTTTTTGTCATTATAAATACATTTTTAGTTGGAAGCGTACACGGCTTTCGGCCTTGTCGATGTTGGCCGAAGTTATGGTAATTTTTTTAAAAAATATAATCTGCTCCAGCCGGTTCTTGATGTCATCCACAGCGTTGAAGGTGTCTGTGTCTCCCGTAATCATTACGCTTTCCGATCCGATCACAAGCCTAGTCAGGTTAACATCTGTCTCTTTTGGGATGAGCCTGCTGATATCGTTTAATATATCGATGGCGCGTATATTTTTGCCGCTACCCTCCGGCAATGCTGCTGTTGTTTTTAATGCCTTGATTTTGGCCTGCATCTGCTGATATGGATGGCGGATTTTTTTAACATCCGGGAATGTTGAGGTAAAGATATCGTTGATTTTCCGGTCTAATCGGACCAGTTCTTTCCCCATAAAATATGAACCGAGAACAACGTTAAAAAATGCCAGCGCCAGCACCAATCCTGCTATTAGCCCTGTTTTAAGCAAACTTGCTTTATGCTCGCTCCAGAATTTTTTTGTCGCAAAAGGGCCTCTGCGGAAATTTAAACCACTCAGCCTTTCAGCTTCCATTAAAGCAAGTGCCAGGGCATTGTCCATTTGGTGCGGATCCCAGGGTTGTTCGGAATGATGCCGGGGCGCAATTTCCGCCGCATTTGTCAGATCTGTCCGTTCTGCGGAGATTTGCAGTGTTCGGGCCAGGTCCTGTTCAACGCTCGGGTCATCCAGACCGCATCCGGTAACAAATAAACCGGCCGGTTGAAAATCCAGACCATAAATTTCTTCCAAGGCAGCGCATGTGTGCCGTATGCCGATGCAGAGTGCTTCAGCCGCTGACAAAGAGTTATCAGAATGTATCGGAAAGGAACGTATCAGACAAATTTCCCCGGAGACAACGACAAAGATGGAACCTTTGCAGTTATCAATATCGAGGAACAGCAAGTCCTCAGGACTATCAATAAGCCGGGTCAGGCAGAGCGCCGCCGGATAACCGCCGACAGTAACAATTTCGGGTTCAATATTAAGTGATGCCAGAATGCCTAAGTATGATTCCAATTCGGTTTTTTCAATAGCAGCGGCAATAAGTTCGTTATGGTCAGTATGATCCGGCAATGTCAAATTATGAAAATCGATGATCAATTCATCGACTGCAATCGGCAGCGCCGGTTCAAGTTCATAAGGTAGCATCTGTCTGATCTTATTCTCTTTCTTGAACGGGACATGCAGATTACGGTAAAATATGCGGTCAGCAGGAAAGGAGGCCGCGCAAACCGCAGCGGTCACATCTATCTTTTCAATAATGGTTTCGAGCGCAGCGGCTAAACCGCTTTCAAAGTCTTCCGGCTCCGAGATGGGAACATACAGATGGGCTTCGATCTCAGTTCTTTTGATGCTGCATGCCAGCAGAACCGCCGATACGGCATCCTCTCTAATATCGAGACCCAGAATTTTTCGTTTCATTTAATCCTTAACCCGGACAAACCCGCCGGAGGCGGACAAGCCGGAACCAACAAATATTTGCCACAAAGACACAAA
>JABMQM010000601.1 GCA_013203195.1 Desulfobacteraceae bacterium
TCGTTCCTCACACAATCTAACCTTATTCATTAGGAGTCCTTGTGCCAACATTTCAGTTGGAAAGTACTCAGATGAAGCAAACTCATTTTTCGCGCTTTTTAAAAGCAACGCGTGGCTCTCCTCCTATAAGGTTATATTCTAACTATATTTGGTAATAATCAAGTGTTTTTTGAGTGCGAATGTCATGTGTTAGCAGCGCCGCATAGAAGGCACAATGTATTGTAATATATGATAATTATCGATGAGAGGCATGCCTGAAAAAGCGCCTCAGCTTTAGGTGTCTGCTCCACGCATTTGTGCGCTGTTTACGTTCTGAGCAATATATTGCAGATGCTCATAGTTTGTTCCGCAACACCCACCTAAAATTTTTACACCAAATTTTTTATTCAACTCAATCATCAGGTTGCCCCAGTCAGATATGTCATCGGTTTGGAGCGTTCCTGCGCCATCCAATTTCGAGTGGTCGAGAGACGACGCGTTGGCCTGAAAACCGATTAGACGGGACAGGACCATTTGGGGCTGTTTATGCGCATTGAGAAACGATGGATAAGCACAATTAATCATGTAGCCGAGAGGTGGTCTGCTGCAAGCAGCATCAATCTCACGAAAGGAATGCTCAAGGCTGTTTCCGTCGAGAATTCTCCCTTCTCTGTTAATAACGAAACTGATGATATACGGAATATTGGCTTCCACCATGGATAGGGCTATGCCGGTTGCTTCAGGTAAAGCCGGCAACGTTGCTCCTATAAGAAAATCCACGCCTGCTTTAGCAAGCTGATTGATTTGCCAGAAATGAAATGCTTTTGCATCATTTTTTGCAAGCCCTTCATCGGGCTTGTAGCAGTCGTTTCTACAACCGACAAGACCACCGATAAAGATATTTGCAGCCCAAGATCCCCATCTGTCCTTCAGATGCTTCAGAAATTTTACGGCATCGCCGTTCACATCATTTGTAATATGAGCTGTGGAAATGCGTTCTTGATTGGCCCGCCACGTCGGCGTGCAGATGGTAATAGGAACGCCTCCCTTGCGGGCAACATTAATAAAACCCTGATAAAGATTAGATAATGCTTTTTTACCGGCTTCCTCATAAATCAGGAGTGCATTTTCAAGGCGAGGATGTAAGTTAACATCTCCGGACCGTCTTAACGATTCAATGACGGCCGCTTCCGTTAATATAAAATCGTGATCATCGAGAATCTTTTGTATATCCATATATCTTTCAGTGAACGCAGGCATAAACTGCCGGCGTTGAGCGTTAGCGAAATTCCAGTCAGAGTTCATGCCATGGTTGGGTTAACATTTACAGCTTGACAAATCAATGCCCCATATGTACACTAAGTTGTACAGGAGGTGCCCTATGAAAGCGATAACATATACAGCCGCCCGGCAGAATCTTGCAAAAACCATGGAAGAGGTATGCAATGATCATGCGCCGGTTATTGTAACGAGAAAAAAGAGCAATTCCGTTGTCATCATGTCCCTCGAGGACTACGCAGCACTCGAGGAAACAGCCTATCTCTTACGCTCCCCGAAAAACACCAGACGCTTAATAGAATCCATAGTTGAACTTGAAGACGGCAAGGGAACCGAAAGGGAGCTTGTTGAGTGAAGCTGATTTTCTCCGAGCATGCCTGGGAGGACTACCTGTTTTGGCAAAAGACCGACAAAAAGATCCTCCGGCGAATCAACAAATTAATTAAAGAAATCAAACGCAACCCCTTTGAAGGAATTGGGAAACCCGAGCCGCTAAAACATGCGCTTTCAGGATACTGGTCCCGCCGTATCAATGACGAGCACAGAATCGTTTACAAAGTCGTCTCCGACGCCATCCATATCGCCCAACTCCGATACCATTACTGAATTTTCCCAAAAGACCCAACGGCCTGCATAAGGGGCTGGCCGTGCTGCCTTGGCTACTTGTTTCCGGCAGTAACCAACATGGCATTACTCAGTAGAATGCCGGTGCTCGCCAGTCCCTCTTCATGCACTCGAAGTAGCACGAGGAAGCGTGCCCTGGCCCTTGTCCCAACAAAGGTAGCAACCACCAATGTAATCAGAAAAAGCAGGAGTGGACCCAGCCACATTACTATATCCTATACCTTCTTGTTTTCTGTTCGGCTAACGGGCTCTTCAGTCGCAAATGTTGGGCCGATAGATATAAGAAACCAAAAAAATGGAAACCATTATACCTATTCATATGTCGGCCCCTTCCACGGGATTAGCATTGGGACTTTACGCTGATATTGGCGATAATCGTCACCAAAATCAGATACTAGATCTTTTTCTTCAAGGATTGTTCCAATGTAAATCCAGGTCGTCCACAGGCAATTGAATAGCAGTCTATCAATCGTCAGATCTGGGCATGACCATATAAGCAAAATCACGAAAAAGTATAGGGGGTGGCGAACCCATAAGTAGGGTCCATAAACTGAGAACTGCTGTGGTCGAAGCGGTTTCCCACTCAAATGGACTCTGATTGCCTTGCGACCAAATGGATCGAATGATTTTAATGCGTAAACACCCCAACCAATACCTGCGATTGACAGAAAAAATACGCCTCTTGCAATCCAACGTGGAAACCCTTGTAGTTCATACAAAAGTGTTGCTGAAGGTTGCCAAAAAACTACTATTATTACCAGTACAATGCTTGAAATTATTGTAAAAACTGCATCGTTATAATGCGATGGAATAATGTTGGACAAGCTGGCACGAAAACTTCTACGAATCATGTAGCTGTGCTGAATAAAAAACACAACTGAGAGCATTCCATCCCAGGCAAACACTTTTATTTCCGATAACCCCATTTTAACGAGGTGCAATGATCCTATGAATAGAAAAATTACGAAAAAGAGCATAGATACTCTACCTATGAAGGTAGCGACCAACATGATTGACTTGGCTATCAATCGTTCCTTTTCAATCATAATAGCTTTCCTTGTGACGGGCCTAACGCCAAGCTTCACTGGCGCACAGGGGTTAGGGGCAAACTGCCAATTTTTTCGCCCGTGGTCCCCGGAGGCGATGCGGCCCGAATAGCACCGCGCCTCTGGGTATCCACTTGCAAGCTTTTGTTGTGCAGTATGCCCGCAAATTCTGCTTGCGGCCATGACCGGTCATTTAGCTTTCTATATCGACTACAACCTTGCCAGTGTGACGACCTTCCGTGAAATAACGGAACGCTTCGGGCACCTCACTTAGCTTGTACCGTTTGTCGACAACGGGAACGATCTTACCGGCTTCGATCAGCCCTTTCAGATCTGCCAAACCCGTATTTGGTCCCTCCGACACGAAACGGAATTTCTGGCCCCCGGTTATCGAACCCCATAATCCAAAACAGAGAGCTTGAAGCATTCGAGGCACAGCACCGCCGACCATGGCATAAATACCATGAGGGCTTAATGCTCGTTTGTAATCGAACATCGAACGAACCCCTTGAACGTCAAGAATCAGGTCATAGAGTTGTCCATTTTGGGTGAAATCTTCTTTCGTATAATCGATAACGTGGTCTGCACCAATGGACCGAACGACTTCCAACTTGTGTGCTTTGTCTACGCCCGTTACTTCCGTCCCGTTGAGCTTGGCAAGCTGTACCGCAAATGTGCCCACGCCGCCACCAGCGCCATTAATTAAAACCTTCTGTCCAGGCTGAATCTGTCCGGTCTTGCGAAGTCCTTGGAGGGCTAAAACCCCTGCTTGGGGTACGGCCGCTGCTTCAACAAAAGTCGAATTAACCGGTTTTAGCTCAAAGGAACGTTCAGGAGCGCACGCATACTCGGCAAAACCGCCCCAGCTATCCCATAGGTCGCCGAATACGTCATCGCCAAGTTGGAATCGCGTTACATTTTTACCAACCTCTTCGACCGTCCCTGCAATGTCAGCTCCAAGTATCTGCTTCTCCGGCTTTGGCTTGAATAGCCCGAATAGAAGGCGGTTAATAAACGACGTACCACTCTGAAACTCCCAGTCCCACGAGTTGATCGATGACGCATGCACTTTTACCAGCACTTCGTCGTCTTTCGGTGTGGGTTTTGCCACCTCTTTGATCTGCAGACGGTCTGGGGATCCGTATTCAGTAAATACAATCGCTTTCATGCGCCACCACGATGGGCTTCGTTAACAAATTGAGTCGAATCATTGTAGTCAATAGTTTTAGTCGGCTTCGGGTCGAAAGCGGACTCCGAGGTTGATGGTCTCTATGCCACATAACGCCCAGCTTAACCAGCAGGGAAAAGCATAGCAACCTATAGGGAGCGGCGCTTTTGCCTGTCTGAGTTAAAGCTGTTGTTAGCAGTAATCTTATTTAGAATAAATCAATCTTTTCAAAAGGATATCTTCAACGTTCTGTCTCGCATCAAAAACAGACAAAACATAAACTTTCATTTCCGATATTCTGTATATTATTCTCCAGGGAGGTATAATTAATTCACGATATATCGAGATACCTTGATCTTGAAGCTCTGGCACTATGCGGCCTCGTTCAGGAAGGGTGTAAAGGCTGGATGCTTTTTGTTTGATCTTTTTTAGTATGTTTAATGCATTGGCGGGGCTATCTTCTGCAATATGTTCGACAATTCCCTTTAAATCTTTTTCTGCAACTTCAGCCCATTCAATTTTGTAGTTGTCACTCATTTAAGCTTTTCTTTCAGTGTTTTTTCAATATCTTTGAAAACATCCTCCTGTGGCCTAACCTTGCCGTCTTTAATATCGGATTCGCCTTGTGAAACCAACTTCAATATCCCGATTGCATTACGCATATTTTCATAGCTTTTAGGGTCTTGAAGCACAGCCCGTGGTTCTCCATTTTGCGTTATTATTACTGGGCGATGGGTTTCGTTAATTTGATTAAGCAAATCAGCTGCCTTCGACTTAAGATAAGTAACAGACTTTATGTCGCTTGTAATATTCATATTTATCACCTCCAGTCCTCATTTGATACTAAACATAGACCGAAGTCAAGGCTTAATTTTAATGGACTGCTAACGTAGGCTTCACCCGGAGCCGGTTTTCTCGGCGATCGGGTGCAAGCCAGTGTTGGACGACGCCGCTACGCGGCAAGCAAAAACGCCCAGAATTCATATAAACATTGTAACCTACTGTCTTTTTGCAATAACAAGAAGATGCACTGTCAA
>JABMQM010000602.1 GCA_013203195.1 Desulfobacteraceae bacterium
GCGTTCATGCGTTCAATATTTTTACCGGGTCGAAACAGTCCGATACCGCCGTCTTGTAAATGATATGCTTTTAGGCCTTCGAACACTTCTTGATTATAGTGCAGTACCATGGCGGCCGGATCGAGTGACAGGTTTCCATAGGGTTCAATGCGCGGATCGTGCCACCCCTTTTCCCGGGTAAAATCCATAAGAAACATATGTTCTGTGGTGTATTTCCCGAAACCCAGCTCAGAATCTTTGGGGCGATCTTTTTGGCCGATCTTTGTAGATTTGTTCACTCTGATTTTCATATTACCATTCCTTGTCGTCGTTTGTTTATTGGGCTTTACCAGATTCCTTTTTTGTCTGTCAATGGTGTTCTTATAATCGGATGTTATTTTAGTACTTTTTTAGTGCGGAACTGAATATAGACATCACGCAGGGCGACATAAGGATCGATGGCTGCCTTTTTGAGGGATTCGTAATCGCCGATTCGATAAGAGGTCTGATTCACTTTATCAAAACTCCAAACGGCCAAGGACGCTTCCTGGGGATCAATATAGTTGATGGGATTCAAAAACCAGTCTCCTGCCCGGCCGACTGTATCGCGCAGAGTAGACGGACCGATAATGGGCCACACTATATAAAAACCGTTTCCAATACCGTATTTCCCCAGGGTTTGTCCCAGATCCTCTTCATCAGGACGGATCAACCTGGGATCATTATCAGCCGGGCTCCCCAATCCCAGAACACCTACAGTAGTGTTCATGACAAATCTTGTAAACTCTATTCCGAAAGCCTCCCCTTTCCCCTGAAGAGCACAGTTGACCAGCCGTATGGGAGTTGTAAGGTTGCGGAAGAAATTTTTGACACCGGTTCTGAAAATGTCCGGAGTCACGGCCTTGTACCCCCTGGCCAGGGGCTTAAGTACCCAGAAGTAAAGCTTGTCATTGAAATGAAACATGGCCCTGTTCCACATCGAAAGCGGGTCTGCTATCTGACTCTGCTCTTTGTCAAACTCATCGCCAAAAAAATCATCATCCAAATCTTGCATGCCGCTGTCTGTTGAGGCCGGCTCTGGATTGGCTGTATGTACTTCCCCCTTCTGGGAAAGTTGCAAGTTTTGCGATACTGCTTGGGGAGAAGCCGCAGGCTTGTGAGCGCATCCGGCCGATAAAAAGGGAGTAATCAACAAAAGCATTAGTAGACCGTTTAGATGTTTTTTACTCATATGCTCTTATCTCCGCCGTTTTCGAGGCCAAACGGCTTAAAAACAACAATCAGTTGAGGGAGCAGCGTCAAGGCAGCGATCAAGGCGATCAACATAGCCAGCCCGGTCAGCAGGCCGAAATAAATACTGGGAATAAAACTGGACAGAACCAAAATTGAAAAACCGATGATAATCGTCACGGAAGTATAGTACATGGCGTGGCCGATGCTTCCATGGCAGCGATGCATTGTATTAATATAATTTCGATCAACGTTAAACTCATGTTTGAATCTGTGGATGTAGTGAATGGTGTCATCAACGGCAATCCCAAGGCTGATGGCCGCAATGGTAATGGTCATAATATCCAAGGGGATACCTATCCAGCCCATGACTCCCAGAACGGTCGCGACGGAAAGCAGATTGGGAGCCATGACGATCAAAGATATTTTCAAAGATTTGAAAAGAATCAGAACCATGCCCATCAGCGCCAGTACGACGAATCCTATGGTCAGAATCTGTGATTGAAACAGGCTCTGCAGCATATTATTATATAAAATCAGCATTCCGCTTAACTTGAAATGTTCCGGCTTAATGCCCAGTTTGCCGGTCAGATCATTGCGGATCTTTTGCAGCAGTTTGTTGCGCTGCAGTGATTTATCCGAGTCCCTGACACGAACCAAAAACCGCACCTGATTATGCTCTACAGACACATACGCGCTTAAGAGTTTATTGAATTTTTCCGGAATTTCGCTATACAGCAGGGCCAGTTTAAAATTGTCCAAGGGTTTGCCGTCGTTTAAATCTTCGGCGATCCTCAGCAGAGTTGCCAGCGATACGACCTTGCCGGTTTCCGGCAGACTCTCAAGGTATTGGTGAACTTTCTTAACAACAGCCATTTTATCAGAAGTAAACCAGTATTTATCCTGGTCTTTGGTTTTGTCGAACTCATCAAACTCGTCGAACTTATCGTCGCTATCCTGGTCAGCTTCAAGTGCAACCGTACGGGCGGATGTTTCGGGTTCAACCAGATTCACAACAACATCCATTGAGGTGGTTCCGCCCAGCTTCTGATCAATAACCTTCATACCCTGATAGATTTCGGAGGTATCTTTAAAGTAACCAATAAAGCTGTTTTCAACGACCAGCCTTGAGATGCCGATGGCGCCGACAATCAGCATGATGCCGCTAATTGCCAGGATTAAGCCGCCGCGGGCCTCGGTGAATCCCGCTAAAAACGATGTCAAGGCAAAGCGTTGGCTTCTTCCGGTCGGCGGAGTTCCTTTGCGCAGCAGCATCAATACGGCTGGAAAAAGTAGGAATGTAAGTATCAGAGAGACGGTAATGCCGCCAATCATCATCCAGCCAAAAGTGATGACCGGCAGAATGTCGCAGAGCAGTAATGACCCAAACCCGGCCATCGTGGTCAGCGCTGCATACAGACATGGTTTCAGCATCAATCTTACGGTATCGAGAACAAGCTTGCGCTGTTCGGTTTCAGGGTTGAGGAAATGCAGCTCACGGTACCGCACGATAAGATGGATCGTAATCGCCATAGTGATGATAAGCTGCAAAGATATAAAGTTCGAAGATATAACCGTGACTTCCCAGCCGAACAGCCCCAGCAGACCCATCATGGAAATCGCGGAAAAGGCGCAGCAGAGCAGCGGTAGTATGACCCAGCGTATTTTTAAAAAAATTATGCCCAAGGTGATGATTAGAAAAAACAAGACCCCCAGGCCGAAAATTTTCAGGTCGCTTTTGATAAAGCTGACCAAATCGTCGGCGATCATGCTGACACCGCCTAAAAAAAGCTCGGCATCCTGTCGATACTTGTCCATGATCCCGCGAATTGCCGTAATGTCCTGATGCCGGTTCTGCTTCATCCGGTCCCGGTGCTTCTGCAGCTTTTTGGAGACGATTTTAAATTCAACCGTCTCTGCCGCAGACAGCGTGCCAATGGCTTGTTTTTCCCGCAAACCGTTGCGCCGGGCCAATAAGTCCCGGTAGATTTCATCGACCGGAAATTTAATCTGGAGTGCGGTGGTCTTTAGGTCCTTGCTTACCAGCAGGTTTTGATACAGGGGGCTTTGGCTGAACTCTATCCGGGCCAGCTTTTTGTCAACGGTCGGGGATTGGAGAGTCTGGATATTGTCGGTCAGTTCCTTAACCGGCACCGGCGGGCTTTTAAGCAAAGGGACATTTAAAATTGAAATTACCGAGGAAACCCTTTCCAGCTGCAACAATTCATTTTTCAATCGTTCAAGATCGGCCAGCACTTTATCTGAAAACAAGTCGTCTTGGGGAGTATAGGACAGCAGCAAAAAATCTTCCACGCCATAACGGGCATCTATCATGCGTGAGTAATACAGATCGCGGTCATTTTCAATAATCAGCGTTTCCGCGGAGGCGTCAATTCTGAAGTCCTTGGCTTTATAGCCCAAAAAAGCAACCACTACCAGAATACAGCAAATAACGAGTTGCGGCCGTCTGAGGATAACTTTATCAAAAAACAGTTCCGGCAGTGTATTAAGATTGGCCATATTGACTGTAAACTATTGATTAATTAGACTGTTTGCCTCTTGGTTTTTCAAGTTTACGAAGAAGATCGTCAATAGTTCCGCTCTGCATATCATGGTAGAACTGAGACTGGTAGGTTCTGATAATGCTGGTACCCTTGATCTCGACATCGTAGATCTTCCAGTTGTTCTTTGATTGATAAAGTTTGTAATCCATCGATATTCTTTCGCCTTTCGAAACCAGTTCGGTAGGGATGAGAATTTTTCTTTTTTGCCGTCCTTGAATAGACGCTTTATAGACTATCTTTTCATCAGTATAAAGGTTCAGGGTTTCTGCATAAAAATCCTTCAAATTTATTTTAAAAAGTTCAATGAATCTTTCTGTTTGCTCTTGGTCCAAACCAGCCCAGTACTTCTTTAAAGTCAGCCTGGCCATTAGAGGGAAATCGAACATGGGTTCGATGATCTCAATAACTATTTTGGTCTTTGCTTGTTGTTCAAGTTCTTTTTGCTGCAAAACCGCAAGGACGGCCTCAAGCTTACTTTGTAAAAATACTTCGGCAACACTTTGATTGTCTGCGGCGGCTGTCTGGGGCAGAACCGGCAAGCTTATCATAACATACAGCAAACTTTTTAAGATCAGTTCTTTGATTTTAATTTTCCGTATCATCTTAGCCTTTCCGGAACTAACAAAAATACAAGCTTAAACCAATATCGCCTACCCATGTGGTTGTCAAGGGGGCAAAATGGCATGTGCCTGAAGTTAATTACAACCAACTATGGGGAAAAGACCGTTTCAGAAAACTCCTCAACTGCCTTATAAATTGCTTTTTATATACAGAATCTATTACCGGACGTTATCCCGTCATCTATGACAGCGCAGCTTTTCCTCAAGCAACGGAAACCGAGTTGATTGCGTGATAGGGTACCAAAGTGAGGACGCCGGACTGTTCTGCAATAATTAACTCGTACCCGGCCTCACTCTGTTCAATCTGCAATATTCTACCTTCAAGGGTTCGATTGTTATTCAATTCTATACGAATGTTGATATTTTCTGTTATGATATTCTGAAAATTCAGGTTCTCAGCTCCTGTTGCTTCGATCCCCCAACGAATTGCATCCCGGTAAGCATCGTTAGTCATCCTGAGACGCCTTGCAATGGTGCCAAGCAGGTTATTATAAAGTTTTGCTCCCGTTAAAGGATGTTCCTTGATAAATGCTTCAAAATCTTCACGTTTCAAGCTCAAAAGGGCGGAGTCTTTTTCCGCAAAAGCAGAAGCGGACCTCTCTTTACCATCAATAAAGCTGAATTCTCCAAATACCAGCCCTTCGGTAGCGACAAACAGCGTCTTTTCATAGTCGTTAATAATGAGCTTTTTCAAGGAAACCGTTCCTTTTTCAACTATGTAAAGCGTATCGCCGCTGTCATTTTCCTTGAAAACATATTCTCCGGATGTAACATCCAATTTTTTGAATTTTTCCATAACGAGCTTCTCTTCATCCGCATCCATCCGGTCAAAAAGGCTGTCTTTCTCAAAATGCTCTAATTCGTTCATGATTTGATTCCTCCCCTCCAATTTAATATCTCGGTATTTCTATCCCGCCAAGGCGGATGATCAAATTGTTTTTTAGCAATATTTTCTGTCGAGTCACTGGAATAATGGAATGTTGGACAAAATAGCGGATAAAAATCATTTTCTAATAGGTATAATGCCTTTAAATCCATCATTCCACAATTCCAGTATTCCAATTGTGAGCAAAGCGAACTAACGTTAACGATATCTTATTTACATTTTTACATTATTTTAATAAATTTAATAAATAAATGCAAATGAGAAATCCAAATTTAAAAAGTCTGTCAACCGTGTAAACAGTCAACCATACCGTCTGTGCAAGTCAAACGTCTACTTTTTCACATTTTCGCTTTGATGATCTCGTAAAAAGTCACGAATGCAACTATAGATGGGACTTTTTGTGACGCCATCAGGTTTAGCTCTTGTGCCATAGTTGGTGATTTGTTATGAAGCTTGGCACATTGCAAACAATTCCATACAATTGATAAGGTAAAACTATGAACCAAGATCTGGCCGGAAAGATACTGCGTTTCAGGTGGCTGATTTTTCTGATACTGGCTCTGGCCTACTTTTTTGTTTATTTTCATCGTCTTTCGCTTTCCGTCGTCGCCGACGACCTGATCAAAGAGTTTCAAACTACCGCCGGCATGATGGGACTTTTGGGTTCCGTTTATTTTTACTGTTATGCCGCCATGCAGTTTCCGGCCGGACTCCTTTCAGACTCCCTGGGCCCCAGAAAATCGGTGACCTGTTTTTTGACAGTCGCTGCGGCCGGAAGTATTGTTTTCGGTCTTGCGCCGACTATCAAAGCCGCCTTTATCGGCAGAGTCATGGTAGGAGTGGGAGTCTCCATGGTTTTTATCCCCACCATGAAAATTCTTTCCCAGTGGTTTCGCGCCCACGAGTTTGCCTTTATGACCGGCATTTTTAATGCCGTCGGAGGGGTCGGTGTGCTGGCAGCCACCTGGCTTCTGGCTATAATGGCCGCGTTGCTGGGATGGCGGCTTTCCTTTGAAATTATCGGTGCCTGCACCTTCATCATCGTAGTTCTGGTATGGCTTGTAGTCCGTGACCGTCCTGAGGATAAAGGCTGGCCCACCCTGGCTGAAATTGACCGTGCAGATGAGGCCGCCTCGCATACCCCACATCAGATTCCTTTGCTTCAAGGGGCCAAACGGGTTGTCTCGGAAAAATACTTCTGGCCGGTGGCAATCTGGTTTTTTTTCGATTGCGGAATATTTTTCGGTTTCGGTGCCCTTTGGAGCGGACCTTATCTGATGCATGTCTACGGCATGACCAGAGCCCAGGCCGGGGCCGTTCTCAGCATGATCGCCTGGGGAATGATTGCGGGCAGTCCCCCCCTTGGATATTTGTCGGACAAAGTTATGAAAAGCCGCAAAAAACCTTTCATTTTTTGTGCATTCCTGCTGGTCGTTGATCTTGCATTCCTCTACATGTTTCCTTCCGGCCATTCCCGTACAGTTTTGAGCATTTTCTTTTTTATCTTCTCCATATGTGCATCATCGGTTGTTATATTCGGTTTTACCATGATCAAAGAGCTTTTTCCCGTGGAAATTGCCGGAACCTCAACCGGATTGGTAAACATTTTTCCTTTTTTGGGGGGGGCCGTGTTCATGCCGCTACTGGGCCGGGTGCTGGATGCTTATCCTAAAACAGCCGCAGGAGGGTATTCTCTGGAGGCTTACAAAATGCTCCTTCTCATTCTGCTGGGAGCTTCAGTGGTATCGCTGATCTGTACATTTCTAATGAAAGAAACTTTTCCGGATTAACCCAGGTAATGGTTTTCATGATACCTGCTAATTCTAAAAAAATCGACTTTTATAGATATTCAGGTGGTTGGGCGTTATTGTCTTTCTGCGGAAGAACTGGAAACCATAGCTTGTTACCCCGGGAAAGATTTTGTTGGGCCTCCCGGCCAGGAAGATCTTCTTCTTTTGCAAGGCAAGGTGGCCGGCATTACGATTATGGCCAGGAGGCCACCCATAAACTGCTGAGTGTAAAGTCTGTCGGCGGGGCCGATATCAATTAAGATGCAATCCTAAACCTTTGCTCGCCTCCTTGGCTTTATGCAAAATCGAACAGTTTTCAAACTCAGCAACCGGCGTCGTGGGAATCCGGTGGTCGCTGTTTTGCGCGTATTGCGCATAGGAGACAGTGACGCCGGCACTTTCAAGGGCCACGGCTGTAGCGTTTTTTTCGTAAAGGCAAGCG
The DNA here is from genome assembly GCA_013203195.1 of Desulfobacteraceae bacterium. Taxonomy (GTDB): domain Bacteria; phylum Desulfobacterota; class Desulfobacteria; order Desulfobacterales; family UBA11574; genus Desulfatibia_A. Next base: position 7,512 of record JABMQM010000602.1, read on the forward strand.
GGTTCATATCGCCAACCGTTTGCCAATCGCCGTTCTTCTTTAATCAGACTGCAATAAACGTAAATGCCCACTGTCAGCCCGGCTATACGGGTTTTCCAGCCAAATTCCCGGTAAATGTCTTTCAGGAGCCGGTCCATTTTTCTGAACATGCGTTCATCGTGACGAAAATAATGTCTCATGGCCCAGACCGCCCCTGCATAGGTCGAGCGCAGGGGATGCACCTCACGATCATAACGCCTTCGTATACGCGGGTTTGGATGATTTTTGTATCGCTGCCAACCGGTCAGCAGGGTTCGGATCAGCCGAGCAAGACTGGGACCGTTGATTTCAAAATCCTGTCGAAAGGCCTTAAGCAGAAAACCCTCTTCCCGGCCATTGCGAATATGCTTGTGCCGGTAATTGAAGCGGTATTGCCCATGGGCCTCAGCCGGAGAAAACTCTGCTTCACTCAGAAGAATCCCATCCCTTTTGTATTTTTCATATAAAGGCGTTCCCGGATTGGGCGTGTAAAGCATGAACTGGTGAAAATCGGTCTGGTGGCTGACGGCATGGTCAATGACCTGATCCATGGTTGCAGGCGTATGGTTTTCCAAACCGATGATAGAAGAGCCTAAAACGCGTACCCCATGGGACTGCAGAAGCTCAACCAGTGCCCGCGTGTCAACGTCCTTGAGCTTTTGATATTGAGCGCTTTTACCTTCGATCCCCATCCAAACCCAGCCGATACCCAGGCCCACGATTTGCTCAATGCTATAAGAACGAAGGACCCGCGCGGAGCTGAAAACATTCAACATCCAACTTTTATTGTTCGCCTGCATCAATTTCAGCAGCCTGAGCGCTCGTTTGCGGTGAAGTAAAAAATTTTCATCGAGCACAAAAAACGATTGAACCTTAAGTTTTTTTTCAATCCGGCACATTACCGCAAAAAGCTCGTCGCCGGTTTCGTAGAAATTGACAAACTTACCTTTCCCGCCAAACAGGGCAGACGTGGAGCAAAAGTTACATCCTACCGGACACCCTGCCGAGGGGATTAAGATGGCGGCTGTATCACCCGGCTCATCTCGCAGACTAATCCCCAAGATACGGGTCCCAAAGGCCGACGATGCCATAGGATGCTTGACCGGGTCATTGGAATTTTGACCAAGAAACTGCCGGAACCATTTTATCCCGTCCCCTCTAACGATGTGATCCGCATCGATTGTTGCATGTATGCCGCCCATGTTGGAGATGTGTCCACCGATTACAATGGTGGTTTTGGGCTGATACTGTCGAATCAGTTCGCACATTTTCCTTACCTTGTCCACATTGGGAGTGATGGCGCTGATTCCGATAATATCATAATAATTCTGTTTGAGTTCTTGAGTGAAGCGCGCCAGGGAAGGAAAATCGAGGAGGGTACACGGCGCATTTATGTTGGTCTGAATAAGCAGCAGGCCGAAAGATCGGTGAAACATGCGCAGGGAAAAGCCGCCTTGGACTCTCGTGACCTGATTCTGGTAAAGCTCCATAGGGTTGATGGTGCGACTTCCGTATTCGTCATCCTGAGCAAACGGGCCGAAGACACTGGATAACAGGACTTTGGCTCTAATTCCTTTGGGATGAACGCAGGCTGCTTTTTCCATTTTATCCCCCAATGTTATGGTGATGGATGTTATAGGCGCAATGCGCTTTTGAAACCTTTGCAAATGATAATAATCTTTAATGCAATCTTGCCGTAAACAACAGGTTTGATTTCGATTTTACAAAAGTATTACAATTTCGGCGTTTTAAAGGAGTTTGTCGCTTTATTGGAATGATGGAGGGGAGCAAGGAATGAACAAATCAAGCCGTCCCACATATTGTATTATTTTTTTATTGACACACAACATGTATGATTATATACAGGAATAACAGCTAAGTTTTAGCTAAAGGGTCGATAAATATTGCTCGGCCCTTGGTATGTTCATTTAAGGCGACTTATATCGTACATACCCAAAGCAACAACAGTTCGGTTGACTCCACACTCAACCGGGGTGACGGCTCAACCGGACCAACTTCTGCCTTGAAATTAACGTGAGCCTTTCTTTTTAGCCCTCTATCTCTTTTCAAATATACCGCTCAGGATAAAGAAAAATTTCCGGGAAAACCTTTTCTTTAGACTTTTTTCAGTAGAGATCCGGCTGCCTTCACTTAGTGATATAAATATAAAGAAATCAGCTGAATACCTAATCTGCTGCTGCACTTGGAAATGTCGCTGTCATGCCTCTTTTGATTAGCTTTGCCTCTCTGCTTTTTACTTTTACCGTGGCCCGAGCGGCTGAAGTCTGGCGGACGGTGCCGCAGGCAATTGTTGCACCTTCAACTGAATAGAAACAAACATCGGCCCCCATGATAAATCCGGTCTCTTTGCCTGCATCGATATAAACATGACCTTTGCTGACATTTACCTTGGTTACTTCCGCTGCAAGAGCGCCGCCGGTATAACTAACTATGATTGTTATAGCTGCCAAAAAGCAAAATGCTTTGATTTTCCGCATGTAGCCCTCCCGTCATGTAAACAAAATTATCACGAACATATATTATAAAAACCGGATTTTGGGAAGGATTTTCCAAAAAAAAACCGCCACGAGGGGCGGCGTATATGCAGATTAGAGCCTGAGACCTTTGCAAAATGGTAAGTTCAGCCAGCCCCGTGAAATGCAAGGCACATTTCACTGGGGCTCGCTGTCGTAGTTCAAGCACTCCTGGATTTTATGCTGCAGCTTCCGACTCCTGGATCTGGCCGGTACCGAAGGAAGGCGCATCTTCGGCTTTGGCTGTTGACGTAATCATCTGATAACTCCAGAGCAGTCGATTTCCGATTAGTCCCGCCAGGCATTTAAAAAAATGAAGCCCTTGTTCCGGATGTTTTTCAAGAACCTTTGCAAATTCCTCTCTATGAAAATTATCCAAGACCGTCGGTTTCAAGCACTGCCCCGAAGCAGAGTATGCCTCGCGGCCGATCAGGCTCGACCAGCCAAACGCTTCACCGGCGTTATCTACCGTGTAAACCACCGGTCCGGTGTCGCCGATGCTCAGCTTCACACGTCCCTTGATTAATATATAAAAGTAATCAGCGGGATCTCCCTCATGAAAGAGAAACTCTTCCTGCTGATAGGATTCCCTTACGGCAGTGCCCATAATATCTTTAACAACAGCCTTGTCCATTTCCCAAAAAAGATCTGATTGTTTGATAAACATGGTTTCCTCCTTTCATCTCAAACCGTCAAGGGCTGCAAGAAATGCATGTTGGAGCCCTGATTATGAGATTGAAAGCGTCTAACCCAAGGTGAACAAATGTCAGCATGTTCCATGGTAACAATCGCCGGCAATTAATTCCCCCAAAGGAAACGGCTGGTTCCCTATGGGGCCGAATATCGGCATTTTAAGGTATCCTATGATCATGGGCCCTCCGTCCAAAAAGCCCTAATAGCAGGAAGATTAAGGCGCATTGCCAATCAAAAAAAGGTGCGTAAAATCGAAGCCTGAAATTATAAGTTAGACAACAATGCGCTAGAGAAGATCGAGTGAGGGATAAGAGCGCAACATAAAAATCTGAGGAGTCGGAAATCAGTCTGAGATCTTATGTCAAATTATAACAGGGTAAATGTCCAAAAGTCAATTTCAATAACGCAGTAGATGGGACTTTTTACGACGCCAGATGGCTAAGTAAAAATTTTCATATACAAGGCGTAGTATTTTTTCAGGAACGAGGCTATGCAGATAGTATGCTGAGTGTCTGTAAAAATACTATAACGCAGTAGATGGGATTTTTTCCGACGCCA
>JABMQM010000603.1 GCA_013203195.1 Desulfobacteraceae bacterium
CCTTTAATGTACAACCAATTAAACAATGATATTTATATATTTATGGTTCTCCTGGATTTGACTGTCAAGCGACAATTATATTTCCTCTTCAACGACAATTAGAATTCCCGTTTTTCTATCCTCCTAACATCTTGTTCTCAATCGCAGGTGAAACGAAGGGAGCCCAGGGCGACCGTAGTTTCACCTGCGCGGATGTTCACCGGCAAACATATCGCCGGCTTTTATTCGTATTGATCTCTTATTGCCCTTGCTCTGATCGGGTCATAGCCAATATCAGCTCTGGATACATCGTAAATTAGAAACGGATAGGTATAGTTAAGTTCGCTGATCAAAAGGCCCCCCTTCCAATCGGTTATCTTATGAATATCACGATTGTCCGTGGCGGTATCAAACCATGTCGTGTTTTCAGCCGTAAATACCGCCTCTATAGTCTCATTTCGGCCTTTTTGTGGATTGTACACTGTAATTCCCATTCGTTTTATCTCCTTTTTTCCGTTATTTTTAAACTTTGTCCGCATCGGTTTTTCCGTCTTTTTTATTACTTCTGCCTTTTTGAGCCTGCTCCATTCGGTAACTGGTTATATTTAATTCCAGAACGACACTGTGATGAACCAACCGATCGATAGCCGCAGCGGCGGTCATTGGATCTTTAAAAATCTGCTCCCATTTGGAAAACGGTAAATTGCTGGTTATCATCAGGCTTGCACGTTCATAACGATCGGCCAGGAAGGTAAACAGCACTTCCATCTCTTCACGGCTTTGCTGTACGTAACCGATGTCATCGAGTATGACCGCATTATACCGTGACAGTTTTTTAAGCAGTTTGGCCATGACAAGGTCCCTTTTGGCGATTAGTAAATCCTGCACCAGCTGGGTGCAGGAGACAAAAAGGACACGTTGGCCCTGTTCGATAAGTTCATGACCGATGGCACATAACAGATGCGTTTTGCCGCTGCCCGGATTGCCAAAGGCCAAAATATTCTCGTATCGATCCAGGAAGGATCCATCTGTTAAGACATTTAAATGGGTGGCCACCTTGGTTGGTAAACGTTTTTTGTCAAAGTTATCCAGCGTCTTGGAAAGTGGTAGTTTAGAATCGCGGAGGTTGCGGGACGTACGGTTTTGCCGCCGCTCTTCACACTCGAGTTTTAGCAGTTCAAGAAGATATTGCTCGTAACTGAACGATTCCTTTCGCGCCTGATCGGCAAGCTCCTCATAACAACGACGTATTGCGGGCATGTGAAGCTGCTTTAGATAGCTGGCAATTTCATCCTGGATATTCAACATAATGCCACCTCCTGCAGCAGCTGGTCATAGCAGGTCAAATCCACCGCCGGGATGTGGACTTCGGTGGCCGGCGGAACAGATTCATTGGACTGCATCAACGCTTCAACCTGCTCATCGGTGATTTCCATATTTCTGTCGATCAGTACCCTTAAAACGTCGTCGACTTCCGTTTCATTTTTTCGGGCCGCCAGGTATAAAATATTCAGGTACTGTTTGGCGGCTCTTGGCAGGGCGTGGCGTTTTTTGAGGCTGTCGTAAGCAATCCGGAAGCGACTGGTCGGAAACAGATCATTGCGATAACGGTAATTTTCAAATGCGCCGGGTTTTCGAACCAGGCTATCAATAATGTGTCGATAGTTTATGGTATGTTTATCTTCACCCCGAAGCCGTGGCAGCGTATCAACTCTTTTTTGCCCGTGCCATATTTCCAGATGCTCCATATAAAGACGGATCTTAATGCTTTCACCGATCAGTCGGCTATCGACCGAATAGACGTTCTTATTGGCCCGGATGGTGCTGCTGGGACCGACCGTTACCGTCATCTTTTTACATGAATCAATGCGGCCCTTGGGCAACCGGCGCAAAACTGCCTGCTCCTGTAAAAAACGGTCCTTGCGGCCGGCATTGAGTTGTCTAATCAGCTTATGCAAAAATTGATCGTATTCATTACGATCTGTAAAATCCCGGCTACCTCTCAAAAGCAAGGCTTGATCTAGTGCTTTTTTAAACCGATAGTGGCGCTGTTCCACATCACCGTTTTCATGAGGACTGGCCGGATTGGTCTTGCAGCCGTTGACCCCATAGTAATCTAAAAGATCCTTATAGCGTCGCGTAAATTCTTCCGGATGGTCAGTCTTCTGAACAGCCGTCGTCAGACAGTCCGTCCGGTGCATCTCAGGAACACCCCCTAACTTCCATAAAGCGTTCTGAAGTCCCTGGCTTAGACTCTCAAAACTTTCTGAAAAACATATGGTTCCCGTCTCCCAGTTGGAATAGGTTAAAACAAAATGATAAATCATGTGGTCAAAGGGATGGCCTCCGATGGTTACCCCTATCTTGTTCATGCGGGTAAAATCCGATTGAGCTAGCTGACCGGGTTTATGAACCTGTGTGAAAAAAACTTCCTTCGGCGGTCCTGCCGATGCACGCCATGACTTAATGCTTCTTTGTAGTGTGCGAAGTTGTCCGTCGGAAAACTGGCCTGGATTTTTGCGCTGAAGATCCTCAAAAATGGTCTTGGCCTCTAATCCTGGATTTATTTCTAACATCGATTTAATCCCCTGCCAGACATCATCAAAGGGGTCTTCCCGTGTCCGCCATGTGTGTTGTTTCTCCAGTTCACTGGGCAGCTTGCCCCGTTTGCGATACTTGCGGGCGGTCTTTTCATCCAATCCCGTTTTGGCCGCTGCGATCCCGAAATTATTTTCTGTCTGTACCAATTTGAATAACCTCCTTACCTGTTGGTCTGTAACCATCCAAATCTCTCCTTTCCATTGACGATTCGGACAGTACTACCATTTTTTTTAACTTTTAATTTCAGGAATTTTAATTGTCGTTTGGCGGGTATTATAATTGACGCTGATCACTGGTGTTGACATTGTGATATAAAGACAGCATTGGATACAGATTTGATTCGTCTTTTTATATTTCCCTTTTTGACATACGAAGCATGGCATATTCTAATAAACTCCTAATTTGCAAAAAAATGCCGAGTCGATTTAGCTGGCCCGGCATCGGTGATCTATTAGTTTGTTATGGCACCATTTAACTGAAATGGTGTTGAATTGTTATTATATACTAAATATGGTCTGTTCTGACTCCCTCACGCTCTTCAGGCTTTCTTCGCTTTGTTGAAAAGCCCTACCC
>JABMQM010000604.1 GCA_013203195.1 Desulfobacteraceae bacterium
AATGATTTTGGAAGGATAAGTTATGAAGCGCGCATGTGGGGCATGCCGCTGCTTGCTATGATTTATCCCAGGGGCGAAAAGATCAAAGACGAATATGACGTCAATGCGGTCAAGCATGCCGCCCGGGTTGGTGATGAAATGGGGGCCGACATTGTCAAGGTTTCTTATACCGGTTCGATGGAAACATTTAAAGAAGTTGTGTCAGGTTGTTCGATTCCGGTGGTGATTGCCGGTGGACCCAAAATGGATTCGGATCGAGAAATCCTGGAAATGGTAAGTGGTTCCATTGAAGCGGGCGGAGCAGGTGTTTCCATAGGCCGCAATGTATTTCAGCATAAAGATCCGACACGTATGGTCAGAGCTATTTCTGCCATTGTTAATGATGACAGCAGCGTTGAAGATGCCCTAAATCTCCTGGAATAGAATCGCTGCGCGATTTTATTTATGGATGGAAACTATTGAGGGAGTGGGAAGATGCGAAAAATCTGGGTAAAAGTCGATCCTTGGGATAAAGAAATTGCAACAACAGCCCTGGAAGGGGGTGCCGACGGTATCATGGTCCCACCGGGGTATTCCGACAAGGTCAAAGCTCTGGGCCGGATTGAGACTATATCTGAAGACGGCGATTTAAAGCTTGGCGAAGATGTGATCATTTTTAACGTAAAAAGCGGTGCAGACGAAGAGGAAATCGTTTCACTAACCCAGAGTAAACAGGTTATTCTTCAGTGCAGTGACTGGACGATCATACCCCTTGAGAACTTAATCGCCAAAGGCGCCAATGTTATTGCCCAGGTTCAAAATCTGGAGGAGGCGCAAACCGCCTTCGGTATTCTTGAAAAGGGTGTCAGGCATATTTTGTTGCATACAACCGATGTGGTTGAACTGAAAAAAACACTTTCCAAACTACGTTTTCAAGCGGAAAAAATCTTCCTGGAAGCGGCCGAAATTACCGAAGTCAAATCTCTAGGAATGGGGGACAGAGTATGCGTGGATACCTGCACAACAATGACCGCGGGGCAGGGGATATTGGTAGGGAACAGCAGTAGTGCTTTATTTCTGGTTCATGCCGAAAGTATTTCCAACCCTTATGTTTCTCCCAGGCCTTTTAGAGTCAACGCTGGCCCGGTGCATGCCTACACACGCATACCAGGTGGAAAGACCCGCTATCTTTCTGAGCTTGCAACCGGCGGCCAGGTCTTGATTGTCGATTATATGGGTAACACGACATCCGCTATTGTCGGTCGCTTGAAAATCGAAAAACGTCCCTTAATGCTGGTGACGGCTGCTGTCGGCGATAAGCAGGTGACAAGTATTCTGCAAAACGCGGAGACCATCCGGTTGACCGATCCTGAAGGTAAGGCGCTGTCAGTGGTAAACCTAAAGCCCGGCGACAAGGTTCTGGTTGCTCTTGAAGAGGCCGGCAGGCATTTCGGTATTAAGATAGAAGAAACCATTACAGAAATATGATAGAAATAAAACCACAAAAGATAGATGACACTGTGGTATCGGTTCCGGGCTCAAAAAGCTATACGCACCGCATCCTGATTGCATCTGCTTTGTCAGACGGCGTCTGTACGATTCATAACGGCCTCAAAAGTGAAGACACTACACTTACTCTGGAAGCTTTGAGGCAGATGGGTGTAGCGATAGAGATTGATGGCAATAAATTTATAGTGCACGGGACCAAAGGAATGTTAAAACTATGCACAGAACCTGTCTATCTTGGCAACTCCGGAACTTCAATGCGCCTTTTAACAGCTGTGGCGGCGCTTGGCAAAGGGATCTATACTTTGGCAGGAACAAAGCGTATGGGGGAGCGGCCTATCCAGGATTTGATTGACGGATTGAAACAGATAGGAGTCAATGCCCGGTCAGTTAACAACAATGGATGTCCGCCGCTGGAGATAAAAGGGAAAGACTTAGCAGGCGGCAGTATTGCGCTGAAGTGCGGTATCAGCAGCCAGTTTCTTTCGGCGCTGCTGCTAATCGCACCATACACAAAAAACGGCATTGATATAAACGTGATTGAAGGGCCGGTGTCGAGACCCTACGTGGACATGACCGTTGAAGTAATGGAAAAACTCGGCGTAAGGGTTCGGCGTGACGGCTACGAGCGCTACTCGGTTCAGGGTGGAGCAACATATCGGGCCGGATCCTATACTGTAGAACCTGACTGCTCCCAGGCCGGATATTTCTGGGCGGCAGCAGCAATTACCGGTGCCGAGGTTATGGTTAAGGGGATCAACAGAAAATCGCGTCAGGGTGATGTTCGTTTTGTGGAGATTCTTGAAGCCATGGGGTGTGAAATATCTTACCAAAAGGACGG
>JABMQM010000605.1 GCA_013203195.1 Desulfobacteraceae bacterium
TAACCTTTAGGTAACCGGTGATGACTGGCCGGACCTGATGGTAAACTGGCTGCGAGAGCTGTTGTATTTATGGAACGGTAAAGAACTGCTGGTAAAAAAAACACGGATTCTGGCCCTTTCTGAAAATGAGTTGTCTGCAAACGTCGAGCTCGATCCTTTTGATCCTGACCGCCATGAGATCAAAATTGAAATCAAGGCGGTAACCTACCACCAGATTCAAGTCAGCGAAGAGCCCGAAGGCTGGGAAGCGAAAGTTATTTTTGATGTATAATTAAACTGAACAAAGAGACAAGGCCATGAAATTAAAGCAAATAGACAAATATCGCTGGGAAGTTGCCAAAAGCGGTGCCATGCGTGTGCCGGGGATGGTTTACGCCACGGAAGCGATGTTAAAGAGCTCCGATCAGCAGGAACCTTTAAAGCAGGTGGCCAACGTAGCCACGCTTCCGGGGATTATAAAGGCATCGCTGGCCATGCCGGATATGCACTGGGGCTATGGCTTTCCCATCGGTGGGGTGGCGGCCTTTGACTTGGAATCGGGCATTATATCTCCGGGCGGGGTCGGCTATGATATTAACTGTGGGGTTCGGCTGGCGACAACGGCACTAGTTGAAAAAGAAATCAGGCCGAAACTTGAAAGTCTTGTCAATGCGCTTTTCCGAGGCATCCCTGCCGGCGTTGGTTCCAAGGGGTCCATCAAACTCTCAATCCCAGAGGAGAAAAAGGTTCTGCGAATGGGCAGCAAGTGGGCCATTCGCCAGGGGTTTGGGGAAGAATCGGATTTAGATCACACTGAAGATGGGGGCTGTATGACCAATGCCGACCCGGATGTGATCAGCAAAAGAGCCCTGGAAAGGGGGCGCAAGCAGCTTGGAACCCTGGGTTCCGGGAATCATTTTATTGAAATCGGTGTGGTTGAAGCGGTTTATGAGCCTGAAGCTGCCCGCGTTTTCGGGCTGTTTGAGGGCCAGGTAACCCTGATGATCCATTCAGGTTCAAGGGGTTTAGGGTACCAGATTTGCGATGATTCTCTGGCCTTTATGTCGAAACATGTCAAGAAATTAGGGTTTGATTTGCCGGATAGGCAGCTGGCCTGCGCCATGATTCAGTCTGAAGCGGGTAGGCGTTATTATAATGCCATGGCCTGTGCCGCCAATTATGCCTGGGCCAACCGGCAGATTATGATGCACATGTCCCGTGAGATATTTTTAAGAGAGCTGGGAGTCGGTCCCAGAGCTCTTAATATGCGGCTGGTCTACGATGTATGTCACAATATCGCCAAACAAGAAGAGCATGTCGTCGATGGAAAAATGCAGACAGTCTGTGTTCACCGAAAAGGAGCGACCAGGTCTTTCCCGCCGGGCCATGATGCGCTGAATGATGAATATCGCCGGGTGGGACAGCCGGTTATCATACCGGGAGACATGGGCACGGCTTCTTATGTCCTTGTCGGTACACAGAAAGCCATGGAAGAGACTTTCGGCTCGACCTGTCATGGTGCCGGGCGTATTTTGAGCCGCACAGCCGCTAAAAAAGCAAGCAGAGGCAGAGCCATCAACCGTGAACTGGAAGATCGGGGTATAATAGTACGGTGGACCGGCAGGGCCACCCTGGCCGAAGAGATGCCTGAAGCTTACAAGGATGTCTCTCAAGTTGTTGAGGTGGTCCATGGAGCGGGGATCTCATTAAAGGTGGCTAAATTGAGACCTATAGGGGTGGTCAAGGGCTAAGATAATGGATTTCCGTGCATTTTCACGAGCCTGTTTGATCCATTGGCTGCGTTATAAGGAGTTCGCGGTAGTCGTAAGCTTCACACCTGAATGCCCCCGATAACGGGATCTTCGACTTGCCAATGGACGAATCAGACCCGCATATCGAATAACAGAGGGAGGGGTTTTTCCGACATGCTTTCAAGTACTTTATTGACTTGAGATGTGTCCATGAAGCCCATGTCGACCAAAATCTCCCCGATTAGTCTGTGCTTTTTTGCTCCTACATTCTCATCAAACTGAACCTCCAGAGCGTTGGAAACTTGCTCTGGTGTAACAAATCCTTTTTGCACAGCCATAAATCCAAATCTATAAGTAAGATATTCATTACCCATCCTAGCCTCCGGTTGCCGTTTCTATGATCCCCGTATATACGAACTCTTTATGAGCAGCTTGTTTTTTTTGATCTTTTGGTTTTGTTGCAGGAATACATTTTTTCAATCTTGCAATTTCCTGTTGGGCTTCAATCAGTTTCTCGTTTGATAAGCGCAAGCGCACCGATATATACTCCATCATAACTTTATATAATAATGTTAATAAGTTTTCTGATTCCTCATCAGTATCAAGCCTATGCTTTGCGGATGTGTCAACCGCCAGACAGGTTGTTGGGCCCTCTGCGTGTATAGATGTTGATCTGCTTAACCCATCTATAATTCTCATTTCACCAAAAACTTCACCCGTATTATCAATGGTGCAAATAAGAACCCCATTTTTTGAAATTCGTATTTTGCCTGAAAGTAGAAAATAAAGCCATTGATCCGTGGCACCTTCCTGAATGATACTTTCTTTGTCCGCATATTGTCTTATTTTGCTCAGTTTCAACAGCTTTGCGAGATCCTCGGTTTCAAAACTCTTTAAAGCCGGGATTGTGCAAAGCTGCTGAATATTTTTTACATCAGCTTTTAAGTATTTCGATTCAATCATGATACTTTTGCCACTGTAAAACCAACGTCCAGCCCTTTAGATTTCATAAGGCCCCATGTTGCTTCCGAAAGCGTAATTATATAGCTAGTGCCCATCCATCAATGGTCTTTTTGCCCAATATCTGCGTTATGCTCAAAAAATAATCCTAGGAATATCAAACATATGCCTGCGGCTATTTTTTTCGCAGGCCTTGATCTTGAACAAAAATCCTCATTTCTGGATGGACACTAGATA
>JABMQM010000606.1 GCA_013203195.1 Desulfobacteraceae bacterium
GAATTTTATAACGCCAGTCTAAATGAGATGTAACTCTTAAAACAAAACTCGTTTTCTGCCCCCTGAGCCCTGATCCCTGGCCCCTCCCTAATAGTGCTTTGGCACAATTAGGGTATTAATCGCTTTTCTCAGGCTTCTTATAACCCGGCTGCAGCAACGTCCGCGGAACCTGGTTCTTCCACGCTACAACCGGCTTAAAACGCTTGATCAAATCCAGGCGGTCCTGACCGGCCAGACGCTCGTATATCTGAAACCAGGCACACGGCTGTTCCTGACTGATCTCACATTTACCGTTGTCGGTGCCGCCGCAAGGACCGTTATAAAGACCCTTGGCACACATGGTCACCGGACAAATACCACCGGTCATCGCCAGCACGCAGCTGCTGCACGAACGACAGCGCTCCTCGTACCAGCCCACGTCCTGGTTGACACCTATAAAGACAGTATCCACCGCCGGCAACACTACCTTGTCCGGAAACCTTTCCGCCAAAAACTGAATTCCGGCACCGCAGGCCATGGACAAAAGCGCGTCATACTCATTTACCTGGTCATCCAGAGCCTCCAAATACTCACGGTCACACTGGCGCTCCACCGTGCAGGCGCCCAGCTCGATGGGATCATCTTCCAGCCTGCGGGCCATATCCAGCTCGGCGTTCAACACCGCCACCTCTTTCTCGCCGCCCGTCAAACACACCGCTACGCAGGTTCCACAACCTACATTCAGAACCTTCTTGTAGCCCTTGAGCATATCTTTTATCTCTTCAAAAGGTTTCCTTTCGGCAACTATCATACTACCTCCCTATTCGATTTCAGATTCCAGAACACGGAATTCGGATAAATATGAGTGTATACTTTTCATTCACCATTCCGCGAAACTCTGGTATTACATCGCCGACTCAGGGTGAAAGACCAGAACGTCTTTGAGATCATCCCCTAAATATTCACGTTCGTTGGGTCCCAGAATTCCCAGGGAAAGGCATATTAACGTCCACAAGTGAACCGTCTGCCACGCATGGTCGCGCTGGTCACTCAGGTCGTGGATCTGGGCATGGCAGTTGTGGCACGGCGCAATACAATAATCGGCCTTTGTTTCCAGAATCTGGTCGGCTTTGAACTTGCCGTAGGCCCGGCGTTCATCTGTATACCCGGACTGAAGAAAACCGCCGCCGCCGCCGCAACAGTAATTGTTGGACCTGTTGGGATACATCTCAACAAAATTTTCCTCGCCCACGACCGACTTGACGATAAACCTTAGGTCTTCTGCGATGGGATCACCAAAACTTTTGCGAACGATTTGGCACGGATCCTGAACGGTGAACTTGATCTTCAAGTCTTTGTTCCAGTCGGAATTGACTTTCAGCTTTCCCTCCCTGATCCATTTGGCATAATATTCGTAAATGTTCTTTACTTCAAAGTTATGCTCGATGTTAAACTTTTTCAGTCCGGCCCGGACTGAGAAGGTAATGTGCCCTCACTCGGTATTGAGATAGGTCTTACACCCGAGATCGTCGGCCTGCTTGGCCGTAAGGCGGGTGAGATGTTCCCAGGCCTCGTTGTCAGCCAGGAACAGGCAATAGTTTTCCCCTCCCCAGCCTTTGCTGCCGTATGTCCAGTTCGCCCCTACAAGGTTCAGAATCTTCCACAGCGGCACCATCTCGTCCGGTTCGGTCACCGGTTCCCGGGAGTTCTGGTTCAAAAAGAATTCAGCCCCCTGCTTGTCGATGGGCGCCTCCATATCCTTGAATTCGGGTTGCGCTTCCTGGTATTCCTCCAGCACGTCTTCGACAACAAACCGAAAGTCCTCCGGCGGTGTCCCCATGGCGCTGCCGCTGTCATTGCGCAGTGCCATATCACACGAACCGAGGATACCCTTGGGCCGGTCTTCCCGGGGCCAAGATGCCCGGACGTTAAAGACCAGCTGGGGAATGTCGATTTTCATGGGGCAAACATAAACACACCGCTGGCACATGGTACACATCCACGTCCAGAGCGAACTTTTGAGTTCTTCGTCCATGCCCAACGCCGCCATGCGCAGATATTTCCTGGGATCCATATTCTCCAGACCCGTGGCGGGGCAGCCGGAAGAACATGCACCACACGTCAGACAAAGGTTCAGATTCCCGCCATCCGGGAGAAGCTCCTTGACCTGGTCCAGAAAAATGCTTTTCTTTTTGCCTCCAAGTTTGATTGCTTCTTCAGCCATAATATATCCTCCGTTGTTAGACCTTTGCCAATTTATTTAACGGGTTGGGTCCCAGAGACCTTATATGATCGGTCATTTCCTTGGCATACGCCGCGAAAGTGGGGCCTTCGCCTGAAGATAGATTATACATCCTTACCCTGTCACCCTCCAGGCCGACCTCTTCTAAAAGCTTCTGAACATGTTCCACCCTTTCCCGGGCACGAAGATTACCTTCGTTATAGTGGCAGGCGCCCTCCAGACAGCCGACTGCATATATGCCGTCGGCACCTTTCTGAATAGCGCCCAAAAGGTGCATCACATCAACCTTTCCGGTACAGGGAACCCTTACTATTTTAATGTTGGAAGGGTAATCGAGTCGCATGGAACCTGCCAGGTCCGCAGCTGAGTACCCTCAATAATCACAACAAAACGCGATAATTCTCGGTTCAAAATCGGCCATCACATCCCCTCCGCAAGCAATGCATCAATTTTACACATTATTTGATCGTCCTCGTAAAAACTTAACTGAATGGTCTGCCGCGGGCAGACACACGCACACACGCCACATCCATGGCAGATGGCTTCGTTGATCTCTATGACCTCTTCCTTTGTGTTGAAGGCCGGCACACCAAACGGGCACATCCGCACGCAGGTCAAACACTTGACGCAATTATCCGTATTAACCTTGGCCGTAATGGCCGAAAGCCTGATCTCCGACTTGGAAAGAAACGTCGTGGCTCTCGATGCGGCCGCCTGGGCCTGGGAAATGGCTTCTGAAATCAGCTTAGGTCCGTGGGCACTACCGCACAGAAAAATTCCTTCCCCCGGCATATCAACCGGTCGGAGCTTCACGTGCGCTTCGATGAAGTAACCGTCCGGATTGCGGTTCAGTTTCATGATAGAGCTCAGTTCGTCGGTATCTTCCGCCACCATACCCGCGCTCAAGGTTACAAGATCGGCCCGGATCTCCACATCCCGCCGGAGAATATGATCCTTGATCGTAACGAGAAGATCACCGTCGGATGAGGGTTTTACGGCCGGAGGTGTTTCGCTGTCAAAACGGATAAAGATAACCCCTTTTTCCCTTGCTTTAGTATAATACTCCTCAAGCAGTCCATAGGTACGAATGTCCCTGTACAACACATACACATGGGCATCCGGATTGAGGGTCTTAATGTGCAGCGCATTCTTGACCGCGTTCTGGCAGCATATGCGCGAACATTCGACATGCTCGTCGTTACGGGAGCCGACACACTGGATCATGACAACGCTGTCAAGGCCGGCGGCACCTTTTTCCTCGAGCCGATCGCCCAGCTCCACCTGGGTGATCACCCGGTCGCTGTCTGCATAAAGAAATTCCTTGGGTGTATACTCCTTTGCTCCGGTGGCGACAATGATAATGCCGTGCTTGACGGTCTGTAGCTTTTTTTCGGGACCGACTTCAATATCGGTTGCAAAGTTGCCCTTGAAGCCTTCGAACCCGACAATGCGGGCCTCCGTAAGGACCTTGATCTTTTCGTTGGCCGTCACTTCCTGGACGAGTTTTTCAAGATAGGCCTGAACATCTTCTCCCTCGATGGTATGGTGCAGCTTGCGTGCAAACCCGCCGAGCCGGGCTTCCTTTTCGACCAGAACGATATCAAATCCCTGTTGGCCAAGGCGCAGGGCCGCATTCATACCGGCAACACCGCCGCCGATAACCAGTCCCTGCTTGTTAATCGGAACAATTTTTTCCTTAAGTGTCTTTAATCGGGCGGCTCTGGCCACAGACATGCGCACAAGGTCTTTGGCCTTGGCTGTCGCCGCCTCCGGATTATTGGAATGAATCCACGAATTCTGGTTGCGGATGTTGGCCATTTCAAACAGATATCTGTTGATACCACAGGCCTCAAGGGTTTCCATGAACATCTGTTCATGGGTCTTAGGGCTGCAGGAGGCCACCACCAGGCGGTTGAGTTTGTGCTCGACGATCTTCTCCTTTATCTGCTCCTGGGTATCCTGGCTGCAGGTAAAAAGATTCTGATCCGTGAATACCACGTATGGAAGCGCTGCCGCATATTCCGCAACGGCCGGGACATCCACGATCCCACCGATGTTGATACCGCAGTTACAGACAAAGACACCGATGCGAGGCTCCTGCTCTGTAACATCGATCTCTGCGGGTACCTCGACGGTGGTGATATCGTTTCCTCTGGCTGCAGCAATATCCGTCCCTGCCAGGCAGGCCGCCGCACTGGCTTCGGTAACCGAGCCCGGAATATCCTTGGGCCCCTGAAATACGCCGCAGGTATAGATTCCCGGACGTGATGTGGTAACCGGTGCAAAGGGATTTGTTGCCACAAAGTTGTATTGGTTGAGCTCTACGCCCAGACGTTTGGCGAGATCGACAGATGAGTCTGAAATCTTAAGACCCACCGACAGCACCACCATACTGAAAATTTCTTCCTGCATCTCACCGGTTTCATCGGTATACTGCAGCTTTAGATCGCCGGTTTCATGAACTTCAGTGATGGTATGGACCCTGGCTTTGACGAACCGAATCCCTGCTTTATCTCTGCCGCGCAAAAAATATTTTTCATAATCCTTGCCGCCGGTCCGCATATCCATGTTAAAAACAGCGCAATCAAGATCGCCATGAATATGCTCCTTGGCGATCATGGCCTCTTTGACAGCGTACATGCAGCATACTGAAGAGCAATAGCCATTCCCGCACCGATTGGTATCCCTTGATCCGATGCACTGGAGCCAGGCGATGCTTTTGGGTTCTTCCCGATCCAGCGGTCGCATGACATGGCCGTAGTAGGGTCCCCCGGCAGACAGAATCCTTTCAAAGCCTTGGCTGGTGATTACATTGGGATATTTTCCGTATCCCAGATAATCAAGACCGGACGGATCATACCCCTGGCTTCCGGCAGACAGAACAACCGAACCGACCTTGAGCGTGGTTTCACGTTCAATGTCATCATATTTTACGGCCTTGGCGATACACAGGTTTTCGCACAGGCCGCAGCCGATACAGGCGTCAGGATCTATGGCGTAGGCCAACGGAACCGCCTGGGCATATTCAATGTAAGCGGCCCTTCTGTCATCAAAACCCTGGTTAATTTCATTCACGGCCGCCACCGGACAATGCCGGGCACATTCTCCACACCCGGTGCACTTGGCCGGATCCACGTAACGTGGATGATTGACAAGCGCAACTTCAAAGTTTCCGGGCTCACCCTCAACACTTTTGACTTCACTGTTAGTAATTAACTCGATGTTTATATGCCGGCCGACCTCGACCAGTTTGGGCGAAATGACTCACATGGTGCAATCATTGGTCGGAAAGGTCTTGTCGAGCCGAGCCATCATTCCGCCGATGGTCGGTGATTTGTCAACCAGGTAAACCTTGAAGTCTGAATTGGCCAGATCCAGTGATGCCTGCATGCCGGCAATACCGGCACCCACAACCATAACCGACCCGCTTATATTCGTCATTTCTCCTCCCTTATCCATTGAAGATTTTCGATTGGCGATGGCAGATGAATGCATCCGTTAAAATCTTTTATCTTCAATAGTCCGTATTCAATCCTTATAGTGCTGCGAAGACAGGCTTGCGATCTTCCATGCACTTAAATTCAATTTGATTGGTCTTTTCCAGATCAGCCAGAAGGTACGAAACCTTTTTAAGTTCCAGCCCGACCCTTGTGCAGATATCTCTGACAGAGGTGCAACCTTCTTTGACTGCCTGGTAAATCAGATTTTTGTAATACTCTCTTTCAAGCATGGCATCAAGAACAGATTCATACCGTTCGGTATCCCATTTGCGGCCATATACATCGCCGCTGGTGGTCAGCTTGACCTCCTTGCCGACCAGCCACCGCAGGGCTTCACCCCCTAAAGTCATCTCTGCGGCCGACAGCGCTGAAGCAAACTCTTGGGGATCAAATTTCCCCAGGCCTTTTACGGTAGCGGTGGTCTGGGTGACCACATCGACAAACCGCTGGGCCTCAGCCGACGATACCCAGGCCAGATGGAGCCTGTCTTTGCCGATGCCGGTGATATCGAGCAGTTTTTGAGTCAATCGAATCTTCTTTTCTGTTTGAACATTACCTACCAGGTAATGG
The DNA here is from genome assembly GCA_013203195.1 of Desulfobacteraceae bacterium. GTDB lineage: Bacteria > Desulfobacterota > Desulfobacteria > Desulfobacterales > UBA11574 > Desulfatibia_A. The sequence goes on from JABMQM010000606.1 coordinate 6,292, forward strand.
CAATCTCCGAAATGTCACCCGGCCACCAAAACGCCGTCACAGCCCTCTTTGAATGCCTTTACGATAAATAAAGGATCGACCCTTCCGGAACACATCACGCGTATGGGTCTGATATTTGATGGATACTGCAACCGCGAAACGCCGGCCAGATCAGCCCCGGCATAGGCGCACCAGTTGCACAGAAAAGCTACTATTTTGGGTTCAAAATCCGCCATTTTTCCACCTTATGTTTTCAGGTTATTGGCTAAAATTTCCTGCTAGGGTTTAAATTCATTGTTTTAAATCGCAAATCATAAATCATCAATTTCTAATTACATTGCAGCGCATACAGACTCTATGATCTGCTGATCCCTGAAATGGAGCATGTCAATCGCCTGCTGCGGGCACGAAGCAGCGCAAAGGCCGCACCCCTTGCAGGAAGCCGGAATATTCTTTGCCTTATATCCTTTTCCTTCGGGGTCTTCTAGTATAATAGCGTTGAAAGCACAGATTTCATCACACAGGCCACACCCGATGCATTTTTCAACATCCACCTGTGATACCAGCGAAGAAATCTGGACAGTATCTTTTGCAAGTATTGTCGCGGCCCGGCTTGCTGCCCCCAGTCCTTGAGCGATGGCTTCATCAACAGGCTTGGGCGAATGGGCCAGACCACAGACAAACACCCCTTTTGTGGCAAAGTCTATGGGCTGGAGTTTGACATGGGCTTCGACAAAAAAGCCATCATCGTTCAGCGGCACCTTGAACAGTGAGGCAACCGGATTTTCCCGAGGCGGCACAATCGGGGTAGCAAGAACCAGCAGGTCCGGGTTTATCTCAACTTCACGTTGCAGCACATAGCTGGTACACCTGACATTAAGATCGTTTTGATTTTTTGAAACCACTAATTCTTTGTCAAAGTCATAATGAATAAAGGCAACGCCTTTAGCCCGGGCTTCACGATACAGGTCCTCACGCAGTCCGTAAGTGCGCATATCCCTGTAAATAACAAACACATCCATTTCAGGCTTTAACTGTTTTAATTTAAGTGCATTTTTTACGGAATGGGTACAACACACTTTGGAGCAATACGGTCTTTCTTCGATCCGTGAGCCGACACACTGGATGAAGACGGCGGTACGGATCTCGTTTAACGCTAGATTATCATCAATCAATTTGCGATCCAGTTCCAGACCGGTTAAAACCCGTTGATCTTCACCATAAAGATATTGATCCGGTTTGAACTCTTGAGCGCCCGTGGCAATGATTGCCACACCGTGTTCTATGACCTGCTCTGTGCCCGCTGTTTCAACCGTTGTTTGAAAATTACCGACAAAACCACTCACCTCTTTTATTTGGGTGTTGGTCAGTATATTGATGTTTTTGTCAGCTTCCGCCGCCTTAATAAGTCCCGCCAGCTTTTTCTGAACATCTTCGCCCTGCCAGGTTTCATAAAGATTTAGGGCCTGTCCGCCGAGGACATCGCTTTTTTCGATCAGATGTGTGACATATCCCTGCTGTGCCAAATTATTGGCAGTGGTAATACCGGCAAGGCCTCCGCCTATGACCAGAGCAGACTGGTTCACTTCCATTTCCGGGTCGTATAGCGGTTCCAGCAGGCCCGCTCTGGCTACGGACATGCGTACAAGATCTTTGGCTTTTTCCGTGGCTGCCGCACTGTCGTTACTGTGCACCCATGAACATTGATTGCGGATGTTGGCCATTTCAAAAAGGTATTTGTTTATGCCCGCATTTGTCACCGTTTCTTGAAAAAGGGGTTCGTGGGTGCGCGGCGTGCATGCGGCCACGACAACGCGATTCAAATTTTGCTCTTTAATTACCTGGGTGATTTGTTCCTGGGTGTCCTGGCTGCAGCTAAAAAGATTATCCTCTACAAAAACCACGCTGGGCAAGGTTTTGGCAAATTTAACCACATCCGGAACGTCTAAGAAACCGCCGATATTGGTCCCGCAATTACATACAAAGACTCCGATACGCGGAGGATCTCCCTTTACATCAATTTCTTCGGGGGTTTCTTTTGTCAGCGTCATGGATTCCCGTGACTCCGCTAGCAGAGCTTCAATCTCCGCGGCAGAAGCGCTCGATTCAATAACCGATTGGGGGATGTCCTTAGGGCTTTCGAATGTGCCGCAAACAAATATTCCCGGTTTTGTGGTCCGGACCGGGTTAAAGCTGCTTGTTAAGGCATGCTGATATTGATCCGTCTCAACACCGAGTTTTTGGGCCAGGTCCAGCGCTTTATGTGACGCCGTGAAGCCCACCGAAAGGACCACCATGTCAAACTCTTCTTCAACCCTTAGGCCGGCCTTATCCGTATAATCGATGCGAAGATTCCCCGTTTCGGACGGCAGGATTGAGCTGATTTTTGATTTCAAAAAACGCACGCCCACTGCTTGAGCCCGATTGTAGTACCGCTCAAAATCTTTACCGTGGGTTCGGATATCAATATAAAATATGGCTGTATCCAGTTCCCCTTTTTCGTGCTCTTTGGCTATGATTGCCTCTTTGATGGCATACGTACAGCAGACTCCCGAACAGTACGGCTGTGATCCGGGGTGCATGTCCCTTGAGCCCACGCATTGAATCCAGGCGACTTTTTTCGGCTTTTTATGATCAGAAGGCCTTACCAAATGCCCGCCGAAAGGTCCGGTAGCAGCAAGTATCCGTTCAAATTCGAGGCTGGTTACAATGTCGGGTGATTTTTTATACCCATACGTATCGTAAAGACCGGGATCATACACCGCACAGCCGGGGGCTATCAGCACCGCTCCTGCATTGATGGTTAATTCCTTGGGCTGGTCTTCAAAATTAATGGCGCCGGTGGGACAGAATTTCTCACATGCTTTGCATTTACCATTTTTAAAATAGATGCAATTTTCATCAATGGCGTACTTTAAAGGAACTGCCTGTTCGTATTCAACATAGATCGCTTTGCGTTTGGCAAGCCCGGCGTCGAATGCGTTTGTCACCTTTTTGGGACACTTTTCGGCACACAGACCGCAGGCAATACATTTATCCATGTCAACATACCGGGGGTGTTGCAAGACCTTGATTTCAAAGTTTCCTTGCTCCCCGGAAATGTTCTGAACCTCTGACAAGGTTAGCAATTCAATGTTAAGGTGCCGGCCGACCTCGACCAGTTTAGGTGAAATAATTCACATGGCACAGTCGTTGGTGGGGAAGGTCTTGTCGATTTGCGACATGACCCCGCCAATAGCAGCCGACCTTTCAACAAGATAGACGTAGTAGCCGGAGTCAGCCGTATCAAGTGCCGCCTGCATGCCGGCAATACCGCCGCCAACGACCATTAC
>JABMQM010000607.1 GCA_013203195.1 Desulfobacteraceae bacterium
ATATTGAGGGCCACATGGCCCAAATTAGCAAAGTTGCAGCGGGTATCCGGCAGATTTTGATCTTATTTTTCGATGATTTCAAGATCTTCATACTTATACTGATTTAAAAGTATCCTTAAGGCATCTTTGACAACCGCATTTATGTTTACAGCTTCGGAATAAGTCTGTGTCTGTCGGGAAAGACCCAGCAGACTGGATACGATCGACCTGGCTCTGCCGAGTTCTTTATCTGCAAATTTCAGATCATCTATCAAGCCTTCATCCGGGGGATTGTGTTTGTCCCATTGCGTTAAATCCTCAATGGTTGACTGTATAAGGCTGGTAACGCCTGCCAGAGGATTATTGAGTTCATGGGCCGCACCTGCAACCAATTGCCCGATGGCAGCCAGGCTTTCTGAGCGGATCAGTTGCTCCTGGGTTCGTTCCTTTTCAAAAAGGGCCTCTTTTAGATCTTGAGTTCTTTCTTCGACTTTTTTTTCAAGATTCATGCTCAGGTCATGAATTTTTTTGTAAGATTGGGCGTTTTCAATGGCAAGCGCGCTCTGGCTGGAAAGTGTTTCCATAAGATCCAAATCTTCGGCGGTAAAAAGATCTCCGGAAAGTTTCTCGCCCAGAATTACGAACCCTTTGAGCGCATCTTTAACCATCAGAGGCAGGGCAATCTCGGCATGCAGCACGTCCATATCAGCAAGCAATTCCTGTAATTTGTGAGAACCAGTGTGTCGTTTCAGGTTCTTTTTGATGACCGGCCGGCGGTGGTGCTGCATAAATATTACCAGGGGTGATTGTATGGATATCGAAGCGGATAGCCTGACCAAACTGTCGTTGCCGCGCGAAGTAAGCCTCACAAAATCCGAAGCGGATGCGTCCATTAAAAACAGGGTGCAGTGTTCAACCTGCAATGCAGCGTAAATCGTCTCTATCAGCTGTTTTATAATTTCATCGTAATCTAATACAGAGACTATCATTTGGCTGACAGATTTAATGGTTTTTTGATAGTCGTATTTGCCCTTGTAAAAGAGACGGTCAACAATGGCTTGAATTTTTGATTTTAAGGGACCGAAGACAAATGCAATCAGAATAAAAAAGAGTATAGGAAAGTAAATCGAACCTGAAAAATCAAACTCTTTAAACTTCTTATCCGCTGCAATAATGATAAGGGCGTACATGCACGTCAGGCATGCCGTCAAAAGCGAGTAGATAATTCCCTTTTTAATCAGGACACCCGTGTCGAGCAGATCGTGTTTATAAATGCCGACAGCAAAGACAATGAGAGGAATAAAGCTCGCATTACCGGGCGGGTAGACGGAATAACCATGCAGTGGAAAGACATCCAAAGCATTCATCAAGCCCATGATTCCAAATCCGGCAAACACATATTTGAGATTATTTTTACGGGTGTTGCTTTTTTCAGTGCGGATCGCCTTAAAGATGAGGATCAGCACGTAAATGTTAACAAATAGAGAGGCAGCGTCGAAAAGCGGAAAGAGTATTCCTGCTTTTGCAAAATAACCGAAAAAATGTTGCTGCACGGATACAATATAAAGCGAGGTCGGTGTTAAGCACATTAAAATAAATGCATATGCATAGGCAGCGTAGATAAGCCATTTTCGTTTGGAAATGTTCAGATAAACATGAAAAAAATGGAGATATACCGCAAAAAGGTAAACAATAAAAAAATGATCGATGCGACTGATTAAAAGAGCCGTTGCGGCTGATTTGACGTTAAAGGCGAGAAATATGTCGATATAAAGAAAAGTACCCAGAATGCATATGATCAAAAAAAGGATGTTAATTTTTGTCCAGTGGCGGCGTACAATTGTAATAGCGGCCAGGCTGACAAAGCAGCACAAGGTTAATAATGGCGGGATGCTGTAAGGATTCATTTTACTGATACGGGTTTCAATTTATGTGCCAAGCATTGCTTTATATTTTAGAAATATTTTAAAGGTTAATATATCTAGAGGTTATGAGAGTTTTTACGTTTAGGCCAGTTGTTTGTTGAAAGTGGATGGAGCAAGAAATGCACAAAAAAATATGCAAACCTGCACAATTTTTTGTGCAGGTTTGATGATTAGGGCACTGTCAGGGTGAATGAAAAATTTGCAGCCCGGATACAGATAAGATTGAAGCAAAGCACAAATATCTTGAAAGTTTAAGTATTAGGTTGGGCGAATGATTCGGCACAGACGCGCAAAACACACGCTCAGACAGTTCCAGAATGAGGCTTTTCATGACGTGTAGACTAAAACCATTCACACAAAAAAAGCCCCCGGGATCCGTCCGAGGGCATTTAAGAGGTGTGTGAGGTAAAATGTCACAGTCACTTAATATTAATATCGGAAGATGTGCAGGAAAACTTTAACCGCAAAATAAAACCCCTGAGGTTGGTAAGCCCCAGGGGTTTAAAGGAGGTAACCTTAAAGCAGAAAAATTTAAGGATACGATGAAGAAAGCTCTCAAAGAGAGCGTATTGTATATCGGCAAAAGGGTTAAAAATCTTAACCCACGGGCTAGGCGCGTACGGCTGAAAAGGACGTCCTTAGTTTTTCTAACGGTGTCTTTTTTGTATATACTCATAACCCCATAATTTGCTTGACAAAACAACTTCACACTTATACCTATCTCAATATAATCAACCCCTTCCCCAAGGAGACCCACCATGACACTCACAAAGGCCGATATCATCACAGAGGTTGTAAGCGAAAACGGTTACAGCCGGCACCAGGCAACGAATACGGTTGAAACCCTCCTCGAGTTCATCAAAAAGACTCTTGAATCCGGAGAGGATGTCCTGGTCAGCGGATTCGGTAAATTCTGTGTTAAACAAAAATCGGAACGCCGGGGCCGTAATCCTGCTACCGGTGGGGATATGATGCTCAAGGCACGGAAGGTTGTTACGTTTACATGCTCTGGTATATTAAGGGATAAGATCAACGGTGTCGACTAATAAAGTCCCCCAAAATACATGATTACCAAAAGAAATCATCTATGATATTAATAAGATAACATATAACGACTAAGGCAAGTTATCAAGCATTGCAGCCATCACGCAAATTGAACAACCTGAAAGGGGAACTTATGAAAAAATACTTGCTCATACTGGTATTGGTATTGTTTATGGGATGTGCGCCAAGTACAACAGGTGTTTATAATATTCATAGTGAAAAAATTGTAAATCCAAAAGATGCAAGATATCTAAGAGTCGTTAACAAATGTAATTGGAAAGCAGGTAGTTTTTGCGAAGGTGAAATTTCATGTAAAAATGATTGGTATGAACGTTGTATGGAAGGTTATGGTTATAAAGAATTTTAATTAAATGATAGATTACTGCCTTTATGTTGCGAGTGGGCCTAACCCCTTAAAAACAAATGACAATTTGGTTTGCGCCGTGGAAATTTAAATTAAGGATTATAAACAGTCGGTTATCAAAGAACTTGTAATTTTTTAAAAGATACTGGCAACATAATAGTTTTGAGCAAAATATAGATGTTTTCTCTGATCTCCAACCCTTTTACTCTTTAGAGGCTATCGAGCCATTCCAGAACATCTATTTTGTTTTCCCAGTCAATCAATTCATCTATCTACGGGTCGTGCGATAGATTGG
>JABMQM010000608.1 GCA_013203195.1 Desulfobacteraceae bacterium
GCCGCTGATCCCAAGGCATTGGAGCGTGATATCAAGCGTTTTGAAAAAGATTTTGAAAATCTTATGGAAACATTCAGAAAGGCGGTGTTAGCGGTCTGGGGCAAAAAAGAGGCCAAAGAGCCCAAACCCAAGGTATACGTCAAATATACCCAGAACTATCTTTCGCGTGCTGCGGTGGATTTCGACAAGGGCCTTATCACTATTGAAACACTGGATCAGAAAACACCTGAAAAAAGTCTTAAGACCGCCATCGCCACCACGCTGCTGACTCCGGATGACCCCAGGGCCGTGGATCTTTATACCGCCAAACCCATCAAATTAGGTGAAATCCCCTTTCTTTACAGAGAAGTTAAAGACCACGAAGGTGAGGATATCCGCTGGGCATGGCGGGCTGAGCGGTTTGCGGATCATCTGGTCGCAAACAGACTGCAAACCCGGCAAATCAAAAGTGGCGGCACCGTAAAAACCATTTACTACGTGACCACCGCTATGGTCAAAGACCATCTTCAGGTGCGGGCCAAAAAGTACATGCTGCTGGTGCAACGCTCCGCAAAAGAGTTTTCCGTCAGCAAAAACCTCATTTATGCCATCATGAAAACCGAAAGCGACTTTAATCCGTATGCGGTCAGCAGTGCGCCGGCCTTCGGACTGATGCAGATCGTACCCACAACGGCAGGCCAGGATGTAAATAAGTTTCTAAAAAAAAGCGGTCTGCCTACCAGGGAATTTCTGTTCAATCCTGCCAACAATATCAAGTACGGCAGCGCCTATTTACATCTTTTGAACTATAAATATTTAAACGACATTCAAAATCCTGTTTCGCGGGAATATTGCGTCATCGCCGCCTACAATACCGGAGCCGGTAACGTCCTGCGGACCTTTGACCCCAAACGCGACCTTGCCCCCGGTCGCATAAACCGCCTGGATCCCCTTGACGTATTCAACACCCTGCGCCGGAAACTGCCCTACGAGGAAACCCGCCGCTATCTGGTCAAAGTCATGGATGCCAAGAAAGATTTTGTGAATTTCTAAAATTTGGTAAAAATGGGGGAGTGGAGCTTAACCTGCTGTAGCCATATAGCTTACAAGCCGGCTTGATGTTTGACGCAGCTTTTTACTCAACAACAACGAAAGCCCTTTGAGAACTTTCATGCCAATTACGGCGTATTCTTGCGTAATCACTTCAAAATCATTGCCTTCCAGGGTGAACAGAGTCGCTTTGGTTTTGGCCCTGACTGTAGCCGACCGCGGTCTTTTATCAATTATAGACAGTTCACCGACCGACTGACCTCTGGCCAGGGTATTCAATACAAAATTTTCTCCGGTAATAGTCTTTTTGGTTACTTCCAGTCTTCCATCGACCACAAAACAAACATATTCGCCTTTGTCGCCTTCTTTAAAAAGAGTTTCACCCTGCTCGATCTCAAAAAGTTTGATGTATTTTTCAATGATTGGCAACTCGTCCGCGTCAAGGCCGGCAAACATTGGAATCTTAATCAGCAGATCCGTAATAGTGTCTTTCATCATTCGACTCCTTAGTCGCTATCCCGGATATTCGGGTTGGTTTAGATGAAGAGAAAACGTTCTCTATCTACATACCGTAAACTGCCTGTTTGTCAAATGATTTTTTACTCCAACTGCACCGATTTCTTGCGCATCAGGGATTAGCGCAAATCCCGACATATCCATTGGTATGCCTGCCGAAGAACCCGCCTGGCGAGGGCGTAGCGCAGCGAAAATCCGATATGTTTCAGGGATGGTTTTCGCAAACCCTTATGTATCAAAGCCTGGGCACACCTCGTTGCAAAAAAACGTTCAACTTAACTTTTACATGCAAATCATAGATTTTTACTAATTTTCCTGCCGCAGAGAATTCCTGTTACATAATTCGCATTTTCATAATTACCCCACTATACTCCACTTAAACTTATACCTCTTTTTCAGTTTTAACATTTATGAATTATTATAAATAATGTGGACTATGGTTGTTTTTTATGCTTGACATTTATCAAAAAATGTACTTTTATTCAAATAAAGTGGATAAAAGTGGATAAGCATGGTGAAAAATGTTTAGAGGAAGCTCCTTACATACCATTGACTTAAAAGGGCGCATCATCGTTCCGGCCAGGTTTCGCGAAATCATTAAAGCCGATGACAACAACGGTATAATGATATCCAGGATGGACAGCGGATTGGTGGCCTATACGCTTACAGAATGGCGTAAAATCGAAAATCGAATATTGTCTCTGGCCGAGAAAAGCGACAACATGCGCCGGTTTCGAAGGGTTTTCATTGGTGGAGCTTTTGAATGTCCGTGCGATAAACAAGGCCGCATCCTGATTCCGCCGATGTTGAGGCAATATGCAGAACTTAGCCGGGAAATTGTTCTCGTTGGCGTACTTGATCACTTTGAAATCTGGTCCCGCGAAAAGTGGGAAAAAGAAAACCTGCATATGGAAAAGGACATGAAAAAGGAGGAGGTCAGAAACGAAATCGCAAAATTAGGACTCTGATTCTATGTCGTTGGAACACATTCCTGCAATGCCAAAAGAAGTGGCTTTCTACCTGGATTGCAGGCCGGGAAAAATCTATGCAGACTGTACTCTCGGAGGCTCGGGACATGCCCGGATAATTTTGGAAAAAATTATCCCCGGCGGTGTTCTGATCGGTATAGATCAAGACAAAGATGCCGTTAGGAACGCAAAAAAAGTGCTGAAATCGGCTGACGTAACCGTACACCTTTTCCATGATAATTTTATAAATCTTGCCGATATTCTTCAACACTTGAAGATTGCAGCCGTGGACGGCATTCTTCTCGACCTGGGTATTTCGTTGCACCAGCTCAAAGCGAGTGGGAAAGGGTTCAGTTTTCAAAAAGATGAACCCCTCGACATGCGGATGGACATAACATCAAAAACAACCGCTGAAGATTTAATAAACCGGCTGGAGGAAAAAGAACTTAAAAAAATTTTTTACAAATACGGAGAGGAACGCTGGGCACCGCAGATTGCCAAAAAGATTGTCAAACAAAGAAAACTTAGTGCCATAAGATCGAGTGCGCATCTGGCCCAAATAGTATGTGAAGCGATTCCCAAGCCGGCGCTGAGCCAAAAAATACATCCCGCCACCAGAGTGTTCATGGCGCTTAGAATCGCTGTTAACAGGGAGCTTGAAATGCTCGATTTGTTCATGGAAAATGTTGCAGCCACTTTAAACCCTAAAGGCCGTCTCTGTGTTCTATCTTTTCACTCCCTTGAAGATCGAATTGTCAAACATCGTATAAAAGCCATGGAAAAGGTCTGCGTGTGTCCGCCGGATTTTCCTAAATGTATTTGTAATCAAAAAAGAGTCTTGCGCTCTTTAACAAAAAAAGTGGTGCGTCCGACAGAAAATGAAATTGCCAAAAATCCCATGGCAAGGAGCACAAAATTAAGAGCCGCTGAGAGAATATAGCAAAATTCAGCTTTAAACTTTTGAGTAAAAAGACAGATAAAACAAAAGCAATGAGCCGTAAAATTAGAAAAAATCCGCGTAAGCTTAAGGAAAACGGAATCTGGATAATTCTCATGTTTTTCTTTATTTCGGAGCTTTTCCTTTATACTTGGAGCCGGGTCCAATGTGTGGGAATCGGATATGAAATTTCAAAGGCTGCCAACCACCGAAAAGAGTTTGTTGCTATGCAAAACAACTTGAACCTCGAACTGGTCAGCCTGAAATCTCCTGCCAGGATTGCTGAAATTGCAAAAACCCGGTTTGGCTTGAAAATGCCTACATCGGAACAGATGATAATAATTCCATGAAA
>JABMQM010000609.1 GCA_013203195.1 Desulfobacteraceae bacterium
CATATCTATCTCCAAGCCATAACTCTCTTTTGATGAGTTATATGCTATTTTGTCTGACAATTGGATTTGGGCAACAGCCCGTTGATTGGTGATTAGCCTCAATTCCTTAAAGGCGCTGCGAAGCACTGGCGCAAGGCAGAACATTCCCTGCAGCTTGCGCAGGGAATGTCAAATAAATCAATATAAAAATTCATAATCACTGATCAAGGGTTTACCCCCAAACTACGGCTAATTAAATGATCAGCTACAAATGATATAAAGCGTAACTCACTTTCTTCGCGCTCATCCCTGATCCCTGGCTCCTTTCTAATTGCGTTTTGACTCAATTAGGGTAATACATTTAATATATGGCATGTATCAAAAAATAAAGGGGAATAATGTTCCACGTTTAAAGAATCCGCCATTGCAAAACATGATACGCTCGAGCGCCGGCCTCATAAAAAAGTCCTCGTAAACCTCCCATGCAAATATTTTTTTGTTTTTTTACCGGTAAAGGAATATCCTGTTCAGAGCCATTCAGGGTATATTCGGCCAGCAATTTTCCGAATACGGTACCCGGCCCAATTCCCCGTCCGTTATAGCTGGTAACCGTCACCATATTATTGTCCAGGATGTGAAATCTAGGTATGTGATCAACCGTCATGGCAATACGACCGTTCCATCCGTACTCCAGCGTTGTTTGGCCAACCTGCGGAAAAACCTTTTTGATAGTTCGATGGGTCCACTTTTCATGTAGTGTATAAGCCAAATTTTCCACTTGGCCCGCACTTCCAACAATAAGGCGCCCAGCCTGATCAAGACGATATGACGATAAAATTAGATTGGTATCCCATGCACCCTGGCCACCTGGTAAAATGGTTTTACGCACATTCTCCGGCAAGGGTGACGTGGCGAACTGAAAGAAGTTAAAATCAATAATAGCTTTCCTGTTCTTTTTGAATGCATATTCCGGATACCCTTGAACTGCCAGAATTACCGACTTCGCAATAATCTGACCAGAGGGTGTGGACAGCTTCCAGGCATTTGATTCTCGTATATAATCAATGACAGGAGAATAGCCGAAAAGATTGGCGCCTGCCTGTTGTGCCGCCCTGGCAAGCCCATAGGCATACGCCAGCGGCTGGACGGTTCCTGCCCGTTCATCCAAAAGTGCGCCATAAAAGGATTTGCTGCCGATTTTTGGCGCTGCTTCTTCGCGGCCAAACAGTTTTACAGGCGCACCCCTTTTTTTCCACTGCGCTTCCCGTTGTTGGAGTGCCCGATACCCCCCAGGTGAATGAGCACAATGTAAGGTGCCTTTACGAATTGACTCACATTGTATGCCATGCTTTTCAATAAGCTTGAAAACCAGATCCGGAGAATGACCGAGAACGTTGACCAGACGGCTTCCATATTCCGGGCCGACTTTTTTCTCTACCTCCTCGGGCATTAGCCACAAGCCCGCATTCACCAGCCCCACATTTCTGCCGGCTCCGCCAAAACCGATTTCCTTGGCTTCCAACAGGACCACGTTTGTACCTGCCTCAGCAAGGTGCAGCGTTGCAGACAATCCCGTGTAACCACCACCAATTACGGCAACATCCGTTTTTATCTCACCTTCAAGTGTTCTTAATAAAGGCGGTTGCGGAGCAGTGACCTTCCACAAACCATGACTTAATGGTGTATCCTTCAAAAGCCATCTTCCTTTATTTCTTATAGCCCCTCAACAAGAGACATGAGTCCGATAAATCTTATCACCCCAGGATAGCGACACACAGATGCGGATAATAAAAATTGTTTGTTTACTCCAAGACATGGATGTTCCTCTTTGCACACATATCCTTGAGGATCTTCGGCCATACAGAGACTTCGACCTCCCCGATATGGGCCGTTCGCAACAGGTACATGTGGGTCCTGGACTCTCCAATACCACCTCCGATGCTCAGCGGAATCTCATCATTGAGGATGGCCCGGTGATAGGGATAATTGAGGAATTCTTCCTGTCCGGACATCTTTAGCTGGATTTTCAGCGTCTCCTTGGTGACCCGTATCCCCATCGACGTCAGTTCGTGGCGCCGTTTTGTTACCGGATTCCATACCAGGATATCTCCGTTTAAACCATGATACTGCTCACCCTCCTTAACAATGGTCTCGGTAGCCCAGTCATCGTAATCCGCAGCGCGCATCTCGTGGGGGTAGCCATCCTTTAAAGGCCAGCCAATACCGATGATGAAGATCGCCGAGGCTTTTTCCATAAGGGTCCGATTCTCTCGCTCCTTGCGCGGCAGGTCCGGGTACCAATCCAGCATTTCTTCGGCATGCAGAAATGTGAGCTGCTCAGGAAAGTCGGGGTATTTATCTGTTTTTAGCTGGGGAAACCTTTCTTGCGCCATCTTGCCCGCCCCCCGGATAACCTTCCAGAGCTTGTTAACGATATCCTTGAGAAAGTCAAGGTTGCTGTTCGTCCTCGGTGATCACCCGCTCCCAGTCCCACTGGTCTACATACGCACTGTGATCGTGGTCCAAAAAATAGTCTTTGCGCACAGCTTTCATGTCGGTACATATGCCTTCACCCACATCACAGTCAAATTGTTTGAGAGCCATACGTTTCCACTTTGTAGCTGCCTGAACAACCTGGGCTTGTATGGGTTTGTCGAGTCCAAGCCCACACGGAAACTCCACCGGTGTCCGCGAGCCGTCGCGATCCAGGTAATCATTCACACCGCTATCGCGGTCAACGATCAGGGGTACCTGCACCATTTGCAGATTAAGTTCCTTACACAGATTCTCTTCAATGTATTTTTTCACAGCAAAGACAGCCTTCATTCTTTCTTTTGGAGAAAGCAATGCTTCGTAGTCTGTGGGTAGAATCTTTTCCAAGTCATCATAGTTCCCGATACCGGGTCCGGCTAGGTCTGCTTTTTTCTTGTCCGTCATTGTCGGCTATCCCCTCTTTTTTTGCTAAATTAAAGATATGATTGATCTTTACAAACAAATGGTAGCTGCATTACGGAGGTCCTGTCGTTTTCTTCAAGGGCGATATGCCGATATTCTTTTGTAAGAACTTCGTTGATATTATATCTGCTATTTCTTCTTGATCAAGTTTATTGCAATCGATAATAATCTCGGCATATTTGTTATAAAGAATTTGTCGTTCATTGTATAAGTCTCTGAATGTTTGGTTCTTTGCTTTTGCTATTCCCCTTGTCTTAAAATTATGAAGCCTCTTTTTAATTAATTCGTAGTCCACCTTGAGGAATATTACCTTTGATATATTCAGCAAATGAGTCATTGCTTTTTCACTATAAGCCGCGCTGCCACCAGTTGCGATGACATGGTTTTCAATATTCAATTTTAGGATTTCTTTCTCTTCAATTTTCCTTAAAGTTAGGTAATCGCTTTCATCGATAATTTGTTGTAACGATTTTTGTTGGCTAATTTGAATGAGTACATCTGTATCAATGAAACCAAGCGACAAAAACTTCGCAAGTATTATTCCAATTGTGCTTTTTCCTGCACCAGGCATACCGATAAGTGTTAAATTAGATTTCATATACCTTAATACGTTCCGGATAAAATTTTTCTGACTAAATGCGGAGCATATTTAACCGGGGTTAAATTTTTACCCCGTGAAATCCCGCAGGGCCATTTCACTGGGGCCAAAAGATCATTTAACTGTTACTGCCCCCCTTGTTCACCATTAAGCCGGTCTGCTCCGCACTGCCGGGGGCAAAGCTCGCATTCCTCAAAACTTGAGTAGGCCTGATCAACTCTCTGGGCCAATTTGCCTGCTTGTTCCAGTTTTCCATAAGCAGGATACCATTGGAGATCTTTTCGATTCTCAGCATAGAGGGGAAGATCTGAAAGGAGCAGAGAGCCGCCCAGAAAGAGAGAGCTTTTTATGAAATGTCGCCGCGTCAGTTTCATCAGGGCCACACCTTTTAAAACGTCCTACATGGTTGACGTTTTAGGCCTCGTATCCGATTTACTGCTCTATGGTGAATTTTCGTGTTGGAGCAACAATGCGCATTATCTCAGCAATTGATGACCGAGCGACCTGTTGATCCTTAACCTCGACGGCTATATCCATCCAGCCCATACCAGTTCCAACTCTGATTATTTTGCCCATTTTTCTTTCGGATATAAGGCTCTCGATCTTATTTCTTGTTTCGATATCTTGTCTTGAGGCAAAATCATCTCCAGGCCAGTGGATAACAACCCGAAGAGTATTCTCATCACGCATCATTTCGCGTTCTGGGGATCCGGCGATTTTACCATGGGGGACATCATCTGAACAACCGATCACAGTTACAAGGGCCATCCAAGATAGGATAAGAGCTAATTTTCTATTCATGGCATGGATATGGGTTATGGGTTTCAATTTTTGCCGGGCTGTTGCCCAAATTAAATAATTTTCATCCATAGGCAATCCAGGCCGTCCAACATGATATGAATTGTCAACCCGAATCCCAAAAGCCGGGTCTTTGGTACCGCAGCAAGCAGTGCATAAACAGCTATAGCCGGCAGCGAGTGCAGGGGATGAAAGTTTATTCCGCAGCGATTTGGATCATATATGGGGTTGGTTAATAAATGATCCAAGTCTATGATCATGGCGGACATCATCCACATCCAGGCTGTTTTCCATCGATCTGAGAACAGCAGTCTGGACACCACTCCGGGTGCGATGAAATGCAGGCCTAAATGCAAAATAGGACGAAACATGTGCTATTGTGATTTTTACTCAAGGAAAAAAACAACCATTTTTTCATAGAAAGAGGTGTTTTTTCCCTTGACCGGTCCTTTAATGGTGATCCCATTTCCAATTGGCGCGTCAATGGCGTTTGATCATGACGAGTTGATCAAAGACTACACCGAAATCCTGTTTTTCCGACAGAACAATGACGCTTATGCCTATGTCAGGACAACAGAATCACAGCCTCTTGCATCAGTCGTCCAATCGGCAAATTGCGAGGACATGACCGTTCAGCTTCGCTGAAGTCCAACCGGGTCAAAAGCGCTCTTGTTTGGGTCGGCAAAGTTTCGAAGGTTAAACGTGCCAGGCC
>JABMQM010000065.1 GCA_013203195.1 Desulfobacteraceae bacterium
CGTCAGATATTACTGAAAGACGCAGTATGGAAGCACAGCTCTGCCAGACCCATAAAATGGAAGCCATAGGGACTTTGGCAGGTGGCATTGCTCATGATTTCAATAATATCCTTGGAATTATTCTCGGTAATACAGAACTCGCAATGGATGACGTGCCGGAATGGAATCCGGCATGTCTAAATTTAGAAGAAATAAGAATTGCCGGCATTAGGGCAAGAGATGTAGTACGGCAGCTTCTCAGTTTTGCCCACAAAACAGATCAGGAACGCAAGCCGGTAATAATCAATTCTATCATAATTGACGTTTTGAAATTATTGCGATTTTCAATTCCTGCAAATATCGAGATTCGTCACAATATTCCAAAAGGACCAGAAGTAATCCTTGCTGACCCGACCCAACTCAATCAGGTAATGATTAATTTATTCACCAATGCTGCGCATGCTATGGAGAAAGACGGCGGTATTCTCGAAATAAATGTGGAGAGTGTAAATCTGACGGCATCAACAGCTCAATTCCATGATCTGTCTCCTGGTCCATATGTCAAGCTGAGCGTGAGTGATACAGGAACTGGTATTGGTCCTGAAATTAAAGATAGAATTTTTGACCCCTATTTTACCACCAAGGAAGTCGGTAAGGGGTCGGGGATGGGATTATCGGTGGTACACGGTATCGTCATGAATCATAATGGTGCAATTTCCGTGGATAGCGAACTTGGCAAAGGAGCAACTTTTACTATTTTTCTACCCACCAGTAAAAGAGAACCTGTTCCGGAAACCACAATTGATGAGGAGCTGCCCACTGGAAAAGAGATGATACTATTTGTTGATGATGAAGAATCTATCGTGAAAATGGGAACGCAAAGGCTTAAGCGACTGGGGTATAAAGTTGAATCGACCACAAGCCCTATTGAGGCTTTGGACCTGTTTAGCTCAAAATCAGACCAATTTGATTTAGTGATCACTGATTTGACGATGCCTAAAATGACTGGTGACAAACTGGTGAAAGCAATCCTTGATATACGTCCGGACATACCCATTATTCTCTGCACAGGTTGTTCCGAAAAGATCAATAGTGAAAAAATAAGGGAAATAGGTGCTGCGGTGTATCTTGAAAAACCGCATGATAAGCATGCTCTGTCCAAGACGGTTCGGAGAGTGCTGGACAAAAAAAAATGAAAGATTCACAATATTGATGAATGCGTAAAAGATCGAATTCATCGATATTGGAACAGTAAAATGCACAAAAAGATGTGCGAATGCACAGTTTTGTGTGCAAAAGATGCCCCTTTCGGATTCCATCAGCTTTACTGCCATAACTTCCACATCCTGCCAAATTCGCTCGCAACAACCTATAATTACAGGCCTACGCCTGCCAACCCTATAGAAAAATATCCCGGCAGCCGGGTTGGCACAGAATTTGAAACCGAAAGACTGCATGTCTGATACGATTTATTACCGTCCGGTTATTCCCTTGCTGTTAGCGCTAATCGCCGGTATTGCTCTGGGCTCTTGGATTCCGGGGCATAGGCTCCAGGCCGGTTTTATAATTTCACTGTGCGTTGTCTTAATGCTTTCTTTCATTTTAAAACAAAAAGCCGCATTGATTTTACCGCTGGTTCTTTTTGCGGCCGTCGGCTATCTTTGCATCCAGCCATGGCTGACTCCCAAGCTTCCTTCCAATCATGTTGTTCATTTTCGTGACACACATCCTTTTGAAATTGTTGGTGTTATCGACAACAGGCCAGTAGCGGCTCGAAGTCGGCTCAAATTTATTTTACGAACAGAAACCCTGGGTGCAAAGAAAGCCTCTTTTGCGGTTACAGGCAAAATCCGGGTCACAGTATCCGGAAACATACCCAGGCTTTTCAGAGGAGACCGCGTCGCTCTGAAAAGCAAAATAAGATCGATACAGAACTTTAAAAATCCCGGAGGATTCGATTACAAGCGTTACATGGCCTTCAAAGGAGTTCGGGCAAGCGCCTATGTTGCGGGAGAACGCCTCACCATACGCAAAAGGCATATAAAAAAAGGGCTTGGACGGTTAATAGACGACGCTCGCAGCAGCATTTGCGGTCTGATCGAAAAAGGTGGGTCAACGGAATCTCAAGGGGTATTAAAAGCCCTTCTTGTCGGTGACAGAGACTCGATTCCACCTGCTTTGCAGGAAGCTTTCAACCGGGCCGGCGTCGGTCATCTGCTGGCCATTTCCGGACTTCATATCGGTATCGTTGCCACTTGGGCGTTTTTCAGTTTGGCCTGGCTGCTTTCTTATTGCAAGCCTTTACTGTGGCATGCCTGGAGCAAAAAGGCAGCAGTGGTTTTATCCATGATTCCGGTGTTTGCCTACGGTCTGCTGGCAGGGATGTCACCGTCAACGCAGCGGGCGGTTATCATGGCCACCATTTTTCTGCTGACGTTTTTGTTTGAACGCGAACACGATCTGGTGAACACGCTGGCACTGGCCGCCATGCTGATTTTGATTATTGATCCGCCGGCGCTGTTTTCAATTTCATTTCAGCTATCTTTTGCGGCGGTGCTTGTAATCATATACGGCCTGTCCCGCGTGCCAAACCCCTGGTTATCCGATCAAAACAGAATGCTAAAGCCAAAATTTTTGCTGATTAAGCAAAAGCTGTTTTCTTTTTTTGCAGCTTCATTTTTTGCTATCACCGGCACCATGCCCCTGCTCATGCTTTACTTTAACC
>JABMQM010000610.1 GCA_013203195.1 Desulfobacteraceae bacterium
CCATCAACCCATGGGCGGTTTTAGCGGCCAAGCCTCGGATATTGCCATTCAGGCCAGCGAAATTCTGCGCATGAAAGACACCCTCAACAACATCCTGGTGCATCATACAGGCAAGGATATAGAGCAAATACAGAATGATACTGATCGTGATTACTTTATGACCGCTGCAGATGCCAAAGCATACGGAATAATCGATCATGTCATCGTCAACCGCGATGACTTTGACAAATTAGAAAAGGCGGAGAGCTAAAATGACAAAAAAAGGGGACGCCAACGACAACCTCTTCTGCTCATTCTGCGGTAAAAACCAGAAAGAAGTGCAGAAACTGATAGCCGGACCTGCGGTTTATATCTGCGATGAATGCATCCAGCTGTGCAGTGAAATCATCGAAGAGGAAAAAGAGAAAGAGACCGACGATCTGGAGCAGATGCTTATTCCCAAAGAAATCAAGGAGATGCTGGACGAATATGTGATTGAGCAGGATCAGGCCAAAAAAGTACTCGCTGTGGCAGTGTATAACCACTACAAGCGTCTTGAAACTACTGTTAAAACAGGAGGTGTGGAAATCCAGAAAAGCAACATACTCCTGATAGGGCCTACCGGCTGTGGCAAAACGCTGCTGGCCCAGACCCTGGCCCGATTTTTAAATGTACCCTTTACCATTGCTGATGCCACGAGTTTGACCGAAGCCGGCTATGTAGGGGAGGATGTAGAAAACATTGTCCTTTCACTGCTTCAGAATGCTGATTATGATGTGGAAAAAGCCAAGCGCGGCATTGTGTACATCGACGAAATCGACAAAATTGCCCGCAAATCCGACAACCCGTCTATTACCCGTGATGTTTCCGGGGAAGGTGTGCAGCAGGCACTTTTAAAAATTATAGAAGGAACCACGGCCAGCGTACCGCCTAAGGGCGGCAGGAAACACCCCCAGCAGGATTTTGTCAAGGTTGACACCTCCAACATCCTTTTTATCTGCGGCGGGACCTTTACCGGACTCGAACAGATTATCCAGCGGCGACTCGGTTCCAAGGTCATGGGATTTGGGGCTAAAATCGTCAAACCGGATGATAGAAAAATCGGTGAAATCTTAAAGGATGTTCGGCCTGAAGACCTGATAAAATTCGGTCTGATCCCTGAATTTCTTGGCCGTCTGCCGGTGGTGGCCACGCTTGACTTGTTAAATGCGGATGCGCTGATCAGAATCTTATCAGAGCCGAAAAATGCTTTGGTCAAGCAGTTTAAAAAGATTATGGAGATGGAAGGGGTCAATCTTAGATTTACGGACAGCGCACTTTCAGCTATCGCTAATGAGGCGTTGAAACGTAAATCCGGTGCCAGGGGGCTGCGTGCCATTATGGAGAACTGCATGCTCGATATCATGTATGAAATTCCTTCCCTGGACAATGTCAAAGAGTGCGTTATTGGAGAAGATGTAGTGCTCAAAAAAGAAGATCCGATATTATTGTTTGAGCAGACCAAAAAGCAGGCTTAGCACTGATGAATTCGTAAACAGTCGAATTCATCCACTTAAAACTTAAAACGTTCGTAAAACGTCTTTTTTTGACTTTTTACGAGATCATCAAGCATAGCGCTTGAAACGTTCACAAGCAGAGAAATCAAAGAAAGAGCTATGATTAAAATCCCCAAATTTTTTAAAGAGGATGATGCCCAGGCCCCGCCAGAGGTCCTGCCGCTATTACCGTTAAGAGACATTGTTGTTTTTCCGCACATGGTTGCACCGCTTTTTGTGGGGCGTTCAAAATCAGTCAGCGCCCTTGCCGATGCCATGAACAATGACAAAAGAGTGTTCTTAGCCACTCAGACAAAGGCCAACATTGATAACCCTACGAAAAGAGATATCAGTGCCATCGGAACCATTGCCAGCGTTTTGCAGTTGCTGCGGCTCCCGGACGGCACGGTTAAAGCCCTGGTCGAAGGAAAATCCAGAGCCAAAGTTGTTCGTTTTGTAAAAAACAAAGAGTTTTTTCAGGTTGAAATCGAAACGATTGCGGAACCGTCATTGTCGGATGCAGAGAGTGTAGCACATACGCGGGCCATTAATGACAGCTTCACCGAGTATGCCAAGATCAACCGGAACATTTCCAAAGATCTTGTCAACAGTGTTGCCACCATCTCTGAGCCCGGCAAGCTGGCTGATACCGTGGCCGCCCATTTTTCCTTCAAGATCGAGGATAAACAGCGCCTGCTGGAGACGACTGCCCTGGACGATCGACTTTCTCTATTGCTGCGTTTGATAAGGATGGAGATCGACATTTTTCAGATGGATAAGCGCATAAAGGGTCGTGTCAAAGAACAGATGGAAAAGACTCAGAAAAATTATTATCTGAGCGAGCAGATGCGGGCCATCAAAAAGGAGATCGGAACGGAAGACGATCCCGGCAACGAACTCAAGGATCTTGAAAAACGCATCAAGCGCAAACGCATGTCCAAGGAGGCCGCTGCTAAAGCCAGACATGAGTTTAAAAAGCTCAAAATGATGACGCCCATGTCGGCCGAAGCAACCGTAGTGCGCACTTATATAGATTGGATGATCAGCCTGCCCTGGTTCGACAGAAGCAAGGTTCGTACAGATATTGATGAAGCCGAGAAAATATTAGATGAAGATCATTATGGTTTGGGAAAACCCAAAGAGCGCATCTTGGAATACCTTGCGGTCCAATCTTTAGTAAAAAAGATCCGGGGGCCGATCCTGTGTTTTGTCGGCCCGCCCGGTGTCGGCAAGACATCACTGGCAAAATCGGTTTCCAGGGCTACGGGCAGAAAGTTTGTACGCCTATCCCTTGGGGGCGTACGCGATGAAGCTGAAATTCGGGGCCACCGGCGCACGTATATCGGTGCGCTGCCCGGCAAGATCATCCAGTCTCTGAAAAAGGTCGGAGCCAACAACCCGGTTTTTTGTCTTGATGAAGTCGATAAAATGAGTATGGACTTTCGGGGTGATCCTTCGGCGGCCCTGCTGGAGGTGCTGGATCCCGAACAGAACTTCAGTTTCAACGACCACTACCTTGATATTGATTACGACCTTTCAGACATTCTCTTTATCACGACCGCCAATACTCTGCCGGAGATACCGCTGCCCTTGCAGGACCGGATGGAGATTATACGCCTGCCCGGGTATGCTGAATATGAGAAATATCATATTGCCAGGGATTTTCTGATATCCAAACAGATCACAATGAACGGGCTGTCTGATTACGACCTGCAATTTTCCAAGAATGCGGTTCTGCAGATCGTGCGGCGGTATACACGCGAATCAGGGGTAAGGAATCTTGAACGTGAGATTGCCTCGGTCTGCCGCAAAATTGCCCGCAAGGCTGCCAGAAAAAAGGGCGTGAAAACTTTCAAAATAACGGCCCAATCCATTCAAAAATACTTAGGTCCGCCGCGTTTCAGACATGGACAGATAGAGGAGAAGGATCAAGTCGGTATTGTTACCGGACTGGCCTGGACCCAGGTGGGCGGAGAGTTGCTGTGGGTTGAAACTTTGATAATGCCCGGCAAGGGTGACCTGATTATGACCGGCAAACTGGGAGATGTGATGAAAGAATCGGCCCAGGCCGCCGTAAGTTACGTTCGTTCCCGCACCGGTCAGCTTGCGATCGACGCAGAGTTTTACAAAAAGAAAGATATTCACATCCACATCCCTGAAGGCGCCATTCCCAAAGACGGTCCCTCGGCCGGGATTGCAATGTGTACATCGCTTGTGTCGGCCCTCACCAGACGGCCGGTTTACCGCGATATTGCCATGACCGGAGAGCTCACTCTGCGGGGCCGCATACTGCCGGTGGGAGGATTAAAGGATAAAATTCTGGCCGCGCATCGGGGTGGCATCAAAAAAATTGTGATTCCCAAAGAAAACCAAAAGGATTTAAAGGACATACCCACTACTGTCTCCAAACAGGTGGAGATCGTTTTTGCCGAACATATGGACGAGGTTCTGCCCCAGGCCTTGATTCTCAATGAAGGCGATACGCTGTTTCAAGAAAGCGATATACCCTTTGAGATCATGGCCAAAGATGTGGATGGGGAGCAGCCGACCGCCTTAATTTAATTTCCTTTTTTTAAGTTCGCCGAAGGCGGACGTTGCATAAAATCGCGAAGCGATTTTATCTTGACTTAATATTGTTATATTGTTAGCTGTACAGCTCTTTAAAGGGTAAATTTTGATGCGGGCGGGTAGCTCAGCTGGGAGAGCATCGGCCTTACAAGCCGAGGGTCACAGGTTCAAGCCCTGTTCCGCCCACCATTACAGACATCAAAAGAGGCCTGCATAACCAAGGCCGTGATTAAAAACACAATTCGGGGGTGTAGCTCAGATTGGTTAGAGCGTCCCGTCATGCATGACGGGAAGGCCGCGGGTTCCCCTCTTGCTTCGGTTAACATTTAAACAGATATTTTTGGGGGTGTAGCTCAGATTGGTTAGAGCGCCGGCCTGTCAAGCCGGAGGTCGCGAGTTCAAGTCTCGTCACTCCCGCCATATAAACCAAGAAAGATGGGGTTAAGTCTGCTCTTGACTCTTGCTCACCCTCTCAACCACCATATCCACACGCCTCTCTTGTTACCCTATTTGTTACCCCTTTTTAAGGGTACTACCCTTTTTTGCCAAATAGCCCCGGGACCACGGCCCAAGCATTCCACGAATCCAGTCTTTTGTAAATTTCTCAACACTTTTCTAACCATATCCCGGCTAACACCCATACATGCGCATTCAAGTTCATAGAGGGTAAATGTTCCGGAAAATGCTTTAAGCGCTGCCTCGACCTGCTCTGTTTTGGCTCCGCGGGGACTTTTCATCTGATCGACGCGATTTTCAAATTCACGATAAGCATTTTTGAGAATGGAGAGGATGTAATTGATATAAGGCCATGCGTCATGCTTTCCTTCATGCCAGCCCCGCGAGCTTTGCTCAAGCGTTTCGTAGTAGCGTTCTTTGTTTTGTTCAATCAGCCGTTCCAGACTGATATAGCGGCCAACTTCAAGTCCTGAGTGGTAAC
>JABMQM010000611.1 GCA_013203195.1 Desulfobacteraceae bacterium
AACTTCCAGCCAAAGGACCATATCACTTCCCGTACCCAGTAATTCTATACACACCCGATAAATATGGGCTTCGAGGATTAAATGCGAATGTCGGCGAATGGGTGGTGCAGGAAACCCCGACCGCCGGAGATGCAAAATCGCGGGAAAACTACGCTGTCATGGGTGGTTTCAGGGATAGTCAGGATAAAAACAGCTCTTTGCCCCGGCCACTTCCCCGTCAGCCATGGGAGGCATTCGAAGAGGTGGGTTTCCGGTGTGTTCGCAACGATGTTTCTTTCCCGAGATAGGTCTTTTTAAGACCCTTCCTTTTCAAAGATGAGGGATTTGAATAGTTGCAGTAAAACACTACCCGATTATGCCGGTTTATCCCGAGCCCGGGATAAACCGGCCATTCTATCTATCGGCCTCCCGACCAATAGGGATAACAGGTTTCAGGATCCCTCAATGGGATAGACTCTTTGGTCGTGTCATTTGTCATGGACATGGCCACATCCCTTTCGGTCCCGTTAATCTCAATGTGTTTGACCTTCACCGTGACACTGTCGCCTACAGAGGGAAGGGCTATCCCCTGGGCATCCCAATACCACCATGGGCCCAGGCCGTAGACCGTGGCCGCGTTTTCTTCATCGAGGGCCACCACCATGCCTGCACCCCACAAGTTGACGCTGGTAACCACACCCGTAACAGTGGCATCTTCACCATACTCGCATATATAGGGGGTGCCTATGCCGCCGCCGTGATAGCCCCCGCTTCCACCGCCGTGGTAACCACTTCCGCCACTTCCGCCGCCACCATGATAACTTCCGCTGCCGGTACCTCCAGGATAACCCCCGTTGCCATTACCAACATTGGGGCCACCGCCTCCATGGGCTGCCAGTCCAATACCCGAGCCCACAAACAGGACCATCAGGCCGCCTAAAATACTCATGAAAATTTTTTTCATAAAAATCCTCCTCTCTAATTCCGGTTAAAAGTTTATGCCGATGTCTCAGAAGAAAAAGATACGGTTCAAAGGATGATCTATCTCTTTTCGGGGCGTAACCATTGCTCGGTAATCTGCCTCCGAAATACGATTCCCCATTGGAGATGCAGCATCTCGAAGGCAATTCCTAAACCCCTGCCTTCAAAAAAGCAAAAACCGTGCCATATAAAATGAAAGCCCGGTAACCCTTTTAAAACAATTGGTATTCTGCTGAAATGTCTTCCCTGCCTCTGGAATAGATCCCAAATGAATGGATACTTTATATCCAGCGGGGTATTCAGGCGAGTATAAAAGATCCAATCATCCGCCAGTTACAGCCCGAAGATCTTAATGCTCAGGTCTGAAATTGCGATAACCAAACCTGCCATAGTTCATAGTTGTCCAGTTAGCGATCAGGAAGTTTATTGAGAAACAGAGTGGAGCCTTCCTTGCTATGGAAATCAAGTTGTTGGAGTTTGGATTGCGAAAGGACTAAGAAGTAAAATGGTTTTGGGGTTTTTGAGGATGTGGTAAATAGGATTTGAGTTCATCCGCACCCTATGATAGATTTGGTCCTCGAAGTGGTCGTTTTTTGGGCAACCCCGGGTTAAAAAGGAGAATCAAATGAAAATAAATAAGATGTTAACTCTGGTCTTTAGTATCGTATTCCTTAGCTGGCTCAACTGCACCGTTTTTGCTGCAGGGGGTGGCGGTGTTATTAAGACCGATCCAACGAAACACTTCGACCCCAAGGGCAAGATGCCGTCAAAGTTTACGATTGAACTGCAGAACGGACTGCGCAAGCCCTATGATCAGTTGAAGAACATGCTGGTCCAGTTCAGCATGGGTTTTGAAATTCTGCCGGGTACGAAGCCGGTCGAAACTGCCGCGTCGGCTAAGAATCCCTTCAAGCAGGAGCCGCCGGCTGTGAATACAATTACTGATTAGAGCTCATGAATCCTGACCTGGATAGGTGAAGTGAAACACTATAGCAAAGAGGG
Organism: Desulfobacteraceae bacterium; assembly: GCA_013203195.1. Taxonomy (GTDB): domain Bacteria; phylum Desulfobacterota; class Desulfobacteria; order Desulfobacterales; family UBA11574; genus Desulfatibia_A. Next base: position 1,963 of record JABMQM010000611.1, read on the forward strand.
AGTTATGATGAATGATGAAAAATACGAAAGGGCAAGAAAAAGAGTTAAGGACTTAAAACACTTTTATAGAGACCTGATTTCATATGTTACAATAAATGTCATTCTTCTAATCATCAATCTTGTCACCAGTCCCGGAAAACTATGGTTTTACTGGGTAACTATTTTCTGGGGGATCGCAATTTTGCTTCACGCCTCAAAGGTTTTTCTCCTCAAAGGGAAATTTCTGGGTAAAGATTGGGAAGAAGAAAAGATAAGAAAAATTATGGAAAAAGAGAACAAACCCTAAAACAAAGGCCCTTGTTGAATTAGACAACAAGCTGTCTGAAAAGAAGAAGGATGAGTTCAACAATCGATCTGCCTGTCTTGCATCGGCCTGTAGGTCTATATGAGGCTATTCGTGGTAAGGCTTTCCAAATGTACCACAAAATACCTTTTCATATTGCAAATCTTTTTTGCTTCGAGGCGACTTTTTTTCGTCGGGATAACCGATGGCGATCATGGCCTCAACTTTCAGATTTTCCGGGATGTCAAGAATCTCAGATATATAGTCATCGGAACTCCTGACGTCGCTGTGCATCCTTTCTCTGATCTGTATCCAGCAGCTTCCGAGGCCCATAGACTCGGCTGCCAGATGGATGAAGATGGAGGCAATGGATGCATCTTCAATCCATACACTGCTTTTTGCAGGATCCGCACAGACCACCATGGCTAATGGTGCGTTCCTTAGAAATGTGGCGCCATGGGGTTTGGCCTTTGAAAGCTTTTCCAGCACCGTTCGGTCGGTAATAATGATAAACATCCACGGGTTGGACCCCATGGACGAGGGGGAGAGAAGGGCCGCTTCAACCAGCATTTCCAGTTTTTCAGTTTCCACCGGTTTGTTCTCATATTTTCGGATACTCCGGCGGTTTCGGATGAGGGGAAAAAACATAAAAAACTCCTTCCTTCAGACCTCATTAAATGGTCGAATAGTTGAAAGGTTAATTGACGATACTGAGTTACTCCTGACCATCTTTTCTGCAAGAGCGATATGGCAGTAGACATAAACACAGGTCGATATCGTTTAACGCTTGCAGTTATCCGCGCATTACCCATATAACATGATCGATGATTTCGTCTGTTCTTTTTCTTGACAGGGAGCCGATTTTTTCCCTCAGTCGGCTTTTATCAATAACCATGACGTGTGTTCCCCTTGCCAGGCTTGGTCTCGGAAGATTTGCCTCGCCTTTCTTGAGCATGACATTGCCGGGGATGTGACTATGTTTTGTTTGTTTAGTCAAAGGGACAACCAAAACTGTATTAAAGCGGCTTCGATTGATGGCGTCTCTCTGGATTATTACTGCCGGTCTCGTGTTTTCCGGCTCAGATCCTTTTGTCCGGGAAAGTTGTGCCCAAAAAACATCACCCTGGGAGATTACCATTTTTCCTCCGATTCATGAATAGCGCTGATGTTAAGCATGTCTTCAGCGAGGCGCCTCCCCTGAGATAATGACTCGGCATCACCATATGCTTTATCGTATATTCGCGTGATTTCTTCATCCTCAAGTATTTTTAATCTCTTATCCATCTCTTCCACGATAAACCGGCTTCGTGTCCGCACCGTTTTTTTTGCCCATTCGTCCAGTCTTTTGAGGAAGAGAGGTGGAACGGTTATGGCAATCTTCTGTACCCCCATCTAATAAGCCTCCTTAATATCAATAAAAAGTATGATTAATTATATATATTATCGGTATAGATGTCAAGACAAATTGAAATCGTGGGTGAAAGCAAGATTTGACTCGATTATCGTCTCTCAAAAGCATCTTGCAGATTGTGGTGCGAATAATGCCTATGACCCAATCTGCCGGTCAACCATGATAATCTCCTTCCCAAGGATCCCCCTGCCCAAAGG
>JABMQM010000612.1 GCA_013203195.1 Desulfobacteraceae bacterium
TTCGATGTTCGATGTTCATCTTTTAAGTAAGCCTTCCACAGTCCATCCAGCGCAAAAAAACAACTTAGCGCTTAGCCCCCCCTTGGCACGCCGTAGCTTCAGCGTAGGCGGCTGAACGGTTACGCGTTACCTATTTTAGATCGCGTACCGGCAAGGCCCGATAAGCTTTTTTATGTACCATTCGAGCTGAATAATGGTATCCGCGCTTGAAGTTGAAAAGATAAGCTTGAATCGCTGATGTTTTGGAGGCCCAGACCCACCCGCAACTCAATTTTATATCAGGCACGATCTTGACCCACTGGCCGCAGTCCGTTTCAAATCCCTTATTTTTTTTATCATGCACATACAGGCTTTGCAGCTCCGCCAACGTGGGGAGCCTCCAGTCATCGTACTGGGCCTTAATAGTATAGGGAAAGGTGTATTTGACCCACAGATTTGCCTGGTTCCAGTCTATATCCCCCTGATTGTCGGTTTGTGCCCACATAACACCCAATTGATGATCCGTCACGGTACCATCGCCGTTATCGACAAATCTATCACCGGCCATTGCCGATGCACTTATGAGCAGCATGCAAATAATCATTACCAAAATATTTGATAATTTTTCTTTGAACATTTTGCCCTCCTCCCAGGAAGCGTATACTCAACAAATATAGACCGCGCAAGTTATAGCGTATTATGCCAGTCTGATTTTTTTTCTCAACCGTTCGGCATTCTTTTCATCCCGGCACGAGAGAACAGGCACCGGCGAACGGCGGAACAGCTTGTCAGCTACCGATCCGATAAAGACGTGTTCCAAATCCGTGCGACCCTTAGTCCCTATAACAACCAGGTTGATGTTTTCTTTAACGATAAGCTTCAATAATTCCTCTATGGGGTTGCCCACCTTGACGATTGTCCGGATATTTTCGCGGTTAAAGGAAGACTTTGTCATAAACTTTTCCAGAAGCGCTTGACGCTCTTTGCGGATATCTTCGACATAATGATCGCCGTTCACATCATAGCCCATGGATACAATTTTGCCGACGGCGGCGACATCCCTTGAGTTGATTATGCTTGCGATAAGCAGTTGGGCATTAAAGCTTTGGGCAATTTTTACAGCATAATTGAAGATACCCTCTGAATAGGAAGAAAAAGCGAGAGCTACCAGTATTTTTTTAATATCATCCATGATCTTTTCCTAATTTTTTAATAACAAAACACTGCCAATGTGCCAGGGACTATTTTATTTTAGGCAGCAGATACAGCCGCAAGTTTCGGAACACGGGCTCTCTGCATAATGTAAAGCAGGCCAAATAACGCAAGTCCTATCGGATAGGTCCAGTAACGCTGATTGTGCGCGATGCCAAGCCAGGAGGAAACCGCGTCAGGACGCATCAGTATAAATGTAACACATAGAAAAAGCGGGAACTCGTAGAACTTGTTGCGGGTCACAAACCAGTTCTGGGTTGCCGAAGCAAAAGCAAAATTGCCCAAACAGGCCATGACAAAAATAAGAATTCCCTGGGGCCAGCTGTTGATATTGTGAAGGATCAGGTCGCTGTTGAAAATGAACATGAACGGCAAAATGGCGGTACGGATGTCATACATAAACCCCTGGATGCCGGTTGCAATCGGTGGCGACTTGGCAATAGCGGCGGCGGCATAGGCTGCCAACCCCACCGGCGGTGTGTCGTCAGCCAGAATACCGAAATAGAAGCAGAACAGGTGCGCTGACATCAGGGGGACAACCCAGTCCTGGTTACCTGCAATGGTTACGATAGCCGGTGCTGTCAAGGATGCCATGACAATATAGGTTGCCGTGGTAGGGAGTCCCATACCGATGATAAGGCTGGCAATAGCGGTAATCACCAGCATCAAGTAGACGTTACCCATGGAGACTACGTCGATGATTTCGGTAATGAGTCCGCCAAGTCCAAGCGCCACTACTCCCACAATAATACCCGCGGCGGCGGTGGCCAGAGCCACGGCAACCATATTTCTGGCGCCGCTGGCCAAAGAGGAAAAAAGGTCGACAATGCTCTGCTTAAACGCGGGACCGAGGGGCTGTTTGTTCAGGTGTGCCTTGACCGGACCCTGCACGAGCATGAGAATCGCCATGACCCAGATAGCATGAAAAGCAGCCAGTTCCGGTGAGTGACGCACAACCATAAGCTCATACAGCAGCATACTAATTGGCAGCAGATAATGAGCCCCGCCAATCAGGGTTTTGAAAAAGGGCGGGAGCTCAGCGCGCGGCATGCCCTTTAATCCCAATTTAGAGGCCTCGACGTGGGTAATATAGAACAAGGCGGCATAGGAGGCGAACGCCGGTACGATGGCGGCTTTGACGACCTGTATATAGGGGACATTAACATATTCGGCAATAATAAAAGCAGCGGCACCCATAATGGGCGGGGCCAGCTGTCCGTCCGTGCTGGCAGCCACTTCAACAGCCGCAGCCTTGGTGGGCGGATAGCCGACTTTTATCATCATGGGGATGGTAAACGTTCCGGTCGTGACGATATTGGCAATGCTGGAACCGGATACCATGCCGGTCAGCCCGCTGCCCAAAACTGCGGCCTTGGCCGGTCCGCCTTTAAACCCGCCCAAAAGGCTCAGTGCCAATTCGATGAAATAACGCCCGCCCCCGGCCTTGTCGAGCATAGCTCCGAAAAGGACAAACAAAAAGACGATGGTTGCCGAGACATCCAAGGGGATTCCGTAAATGCCTTCCGTGGACATGGTCATCTGTCCGACGAACCGGTTCATGGAAACCCCTTTAAAGGCGATAATATCCGGCATATAAGGACCGAAGAATGCATAGCCGCAAAAAAACATAGCAATGATCGGAAGGGCCGGGCCGATCACCCGTCGAGAGGCCTCAAGCAAAAGCACGGTCATGACCAGCCCGACAACAATATCTCTTGTATTGGGCGCACCATATCGCATTGTAATGCCCCCATAATCGAGCATGATATAAATCGCGGAAAGAGCAGCCACAATTGCTATAATATAGTCAAATATAGGAATCCTGTCAGCGGCGGACAGGAATTTAAGGCCGAAACGCTCTTTTTTAAAAAAGGGATAGTTAAGGAAAACAATCAAAAAGGCAAAACCAAGGTGGATGGCTCTGATAAAAGTAGAATCGAGAATCAACCAGCTGGCAATGGACAACTGAAAAAAGCTCCAGAGCACCGCTATGGTCGGGATGACCCATTTGGTAGGACCGCTGGGCTGTCTCCCCAAACCTTCTTCTTCTTCTGCCATTTTTCTTGCGCGTTCAAGGCCGTCATCCTGCTCTTGGATTTCATTCTCGCTCATGGCTGTCACCTAATCTTCTTTTATTTACAGATACTCAAAACCTAACCCGGATAAACCGTAAATATTCTTTGCCACAAAGGCACGAAGGCACAAAGAATTTATTTAATAATTATTTTCCTTCGTGTCTTAGTGCCTTGGTGGCAATGAAAAAAAGTTTTGCCACAAAATACATAAAAATTATGACTAAGGTACTAACAACGCAACTTCTCAATAATCCCGGGAAAAAGGGCTTCAGGAATAAATAAAAGGCGACGGGCCCGCATTATAAGCACTGGCTCCGCCGCCCGATAGTTTTTCAGGATCCGGTTTAGATTACTTCAGACCGGCTTCCTTGTAGTATTTCATTGCACCGGGATGAATCGGCGCCGACAGACCCTCGAGCATACCTTTTTTAGTTAAGACCTGGTATGCAGGATGCAGCTTTTTAAAATCCTCGAAGTTATCAAAAACCTCTTTGGTAATAGCGTAAACCACGTTATCAGGCACTTTTGCCGACGTGACGAATGTGGCCTTGACGCCGAAGGTATCGACGTCCTCTGTATTTACAGCGCCCGGATAATTCTTAATCGGTATAAAAGCTTTGGCATAGTAAGGGTATTTTGCCAGCAGTTTCTCAACTCCGGTGATGGAAGCAAAGCGAACCTTTCTTTTACCGGATGTAGCTTCCTTTATCGACCCGTTAGGATGACCCACCGTGTAAAAGAAAGCATCGATTCTGCCGTCCTGGAGGAGTCCGGCCGATTCTGAAGCCTTAATACCTTCGGCCTGCAAGTCTTTTTTGTAATCTATGCCCACAGCCTCAAGTGCATCAATGGAATTCTGACGCTGACCGGAACCGGGATTGCCGATGTTTACTTTTTTGCCTTTTAGGTCTTTGATATTTTTGATGCCGGCATCAACAGCAGCAATCAGGGTGATTGATTCCGGATGGATGCTGAAAACGGCACGCAGATCTTTTTGCGGCTTGCCGGCCCACTCAGAATCAGGAGAGCCGTTAATCGCCTGAAACTGGCGGTCGGACTGGACTACACCGAACTCCAGATCGCCGGACATAATGGCATTGACGTTGAACACCGATCCGCCGGTGGATTCAACGGTACAGCGAATTCCATACTCTTTACGTTTTTTGTTTACGATTTTGGCAATGGCACCGCCGGTGGGATAGTAGACACCGGTAATACCACCGGTCCCAATGGTGATAAACGTTGTTTTAGCCTGTACGGTCGTCGGGGCAGCGCCCATAAAAAGCGCCATGCCGAACACTAATACAACTCCAAATATCAATATTTTCCTCATCTGTCCCTCCTTTAATTGGTCTAACTGTTATTGTTAAAAATCTAACACCTTGATTTCTCGGATCTTTGCCTTACCTCCTTTCCTTGCAATCCATCTCAAATTCTAAATATAGCCTAATAAATGAATTCAATACATTTATTAACGAATACTCATAATAAGTCAAGTTCTTAAACGTAACAATTTCATGCAAAATTGGTTTTGCGACAATAAAAACCCTTTGTCATTCTGATTTTAAAATCCCATGAGATGTTGCATAATTGGAGCCACTATTTATACATATCGAAATTTCTACAACCTATTGAAAAAATCACTTTTAAAGGTTATAGCGGTTTTATATGGAATGTTCAACTTTCGTATTTTCGTATTTTCGTGATAAATTTATTTAAGTATTTAAGATATGGGAAACAGAGAAAACCCGCAGGTAAGCGCCATCATCCCGACTTACAATCGGGGTGCGATGCTCAAAGAGGCCGTCGATTCAGTCCTGGCTCAGGATTACCGGGATTTTGAACTCATTGTTGTCGATGACGGGTCGACTGACTCCACGCCCAAAATTCTAAAGACATACCATAACGATATCACCGTCATCCGCCGGAACAATCTGGGAGTTAGCAGTGCCCGCAATGCCGGAATTAAGGCGGCATCAGGACAACTCATCGCTTTTTTAGATTCGGATGATCTCTGGATGCCGCAAAAACTGTCAAAGCAAATAGAGTTTTTCAATGCAAACCCGGAGGCACTAATTTGCCAGACCGAAGAGATATGGATCAGAAACAGTGTCAGAGTCAATCCTAAAAAGCGACACAAAAAAGTGTCAGGAATGATTTTCGAACCCTCGCTGGAGCTGTGCCTGGTAAGCCCGTCGGCAGTAATGATTAAGGGCTCACTTTTTGAAACGGTGGGATTGTTTGACGAAAGCCTTCCGGCCTGCGAAGACTATGATCTGTGGCTCAGGATAAGCTGCAGGTACCCGATACACCTTATCGATACACCTATGGCTATCAAACGTGGCGGGCATGCTGATCAGCTTTCCCGCCTGCCGGGACTCGACAAATTTCGGATACAGTCCCTTAAAAACATCATCGATAGCAATCTGCTGTCGCCGGTGCAGTACAATGCAGGAGTGAACGCGCTAAATGAAAAATGTGCGATTTATGCGGCCGGCTGCCGCAAACGGGAGCGCCGGGATGAAGCGGCGCATTACAAGGAGCTTGCAAAAAAATATGTACTCAAGATCCGCTCTTGACTACCTTTGAAGATTCCGAAAAGCAGGTTATATTGTCAGACGTGTTGTTGATTGCTCTTATGGGGATTTCACTCTGGGAGCGATCGCTGATTTCTATGGGGAGGTTTTTGGTTCTGTTTTGCCCATTAAAGATTCCCATTTTACACTCTTTTCTTTCTGAAAGATGTTTTCGTAAATATCTTTGCTCCACTTCCCATGGCTACATCTATACCCTGAGATCCACTCCGTTATTAAATTCTTCATGAGAAATTCGGGTCAGGGAACTGGTTAATACAATAGCAAGAAAGGTGCCAATCTAATCAATTAGCCGGCCTGAGAAAAAA
>JABMQM010000613.1 GCA_013203195.1 Desulfobacteraceae bacterium
GGCGACATCCATTCAGACGAAACTTGGCAAAAAGCCGCAAGATATAAAATCGGTCCATGGTTTTATACCGCCGGAAGTAGGCCTGACAGATGAAGTCCCCAGAGAAGGCTGGAGTACATCGACCGCCGTCTCATTTGTCGCCCGGACATTTCCAACCGTTCGACTGGGCCATGATGATGCCCCCGCTTTATCCGTAATCAGCAAGATCCTCCGTTCTTTGTACCTGCATCGTGAAATACGGGAAAAAGGCGGAGCATATGGCGGCTTTGCCATATACAACCGTGAAGACGGGCTGTTCTGCTTCGGTTCTTATCGGGATCCACACATTGTAACTACCTTGAAAGTATATGATGCTGCTCTGACTTTCATCCAATCGGGAAGCTTCAATGATGAAGATGTCAAAGAGGCTATCCTGCAGGTATGCTCTGACATTGACAAACCCGATACGCCGGGGGCGGCGGCCAGAAAAGCTTTTTTAAGACAGATTATCTCTCTGCCGGACGAGACGCGCCAGCGGTTCAAGGAGCGGCTTTTGGACGTAACCCGCAATCAGGTTATTGATGCTGCGGAAAAATACTTTGGTGACGATGAGAATCATGCTGTGGCCGTGATATCGAGCGAGGATCGGTTGCAAGCAGCCAACAAAAGCCTTGTTGACAATCCTCTTCGACTTAACAGGATATAATCCCAAAATCTCATATCTCTGTTCGTGTAGATGCTGGAGGCTGGTTTCTGGATACTGGATTTCAAAAGAGAGTTATTGGTGTTTTATCCAGCATCAAGCATCCAGTATCCAGCATCAGTTGCGTATTACAAAAAAGTATCCATTTATATAAAATCTTTTCTCAAATACTATATTTGCCGGACGGTTCAAGGAGCTTTTTCAACTGCTTGACGGTAGTTTCCGAGATCGTTGTTTTGGCCGTTGCGATATCAATGGTATACCATCCTAAGGTTTTATAAAGGTCCAGCAGCTGGGGTGTTCTTAATCCGATTTCTTCTATGTGCTTTTCCACAGTTTCTAAATCTCCCCGGACAATGGGCCCGGTGAGTGCTGCGGGAATTCCGACTTCTTCGATATTGGACAGAGTACCTTCAATCAAGGGTTTTAATATTTTAAATGCATCCCGGCCTGCTATTCCCGATGCGCCCATAAGCCGGAATGCAAGGTCAAGCAAGGCCACCAGGTAGTTTGAGGCCACCACCGCCGATGCATGGTAGAGGGTTTTGGCTTCTGTCAGAATTGTAACGCTGCTTCCATCAAGATCGGCGGCGATTTGCTTTGCCATATTAACCGCATCGTTTTCACCCTCTATAGAAACGGTTATGCCTTGAAAAGGGTTGGCAATAAATTCCGTGGAAGCAAAAGTCTGCAGCGGATGCATGGAACCTGTCTGAGCGCCGCATGTTTTTGCAGTTGATAAGATAGTCGACGGCAGAGCACCGCTGCAGTGCAGCACCACAGCTTTATCGGCAAATCCTTTGTGGCCGGCAATGCTGTCGCAAGTCTCTATAATGGCTCCGTCCGGAGTTGTTATAAAGACAACATCAGCATTGCGGGTTATTTCCCAGGGAACATCACTGTAATGATCACACCCGATGATTTCTGCCGTCCGTTGGGCTGAAGCAAGACTCCTGCCTGCCAAACCCACGGCTTGATACCCTGCCTTGGCAAGAAATATTCCAAGAGCCGTCCCAACCTTACCGCATCCTACAATGGCGAAAGATGGCTTCATTTATGACTCCTTGTTGTCCTAATTGAGCTGATACTCAACCAGGGGTTATCCGTTATATGTCATCGACTATTTTGCTACCAGGTGTGCCATCCACATAGTCAGAGGCGCGTAAAAAGTAATCAGCAGCAGATCTACCAGCAGTACCGCTAAAAATGGCAGAATACGCTTGCTGACAGCCGTGAGACTGCTGCCTGAGAGCGAACATGAAACGATCAGACAGATTCCCATGGGCGGAGTGAGCATTCCGATGGCCAGATTTGTGACCACAATTGCCCCCAGATGAATCATATCAATCTTGAGTACAGGAAGCATTGCCGCAATCATGGGCACCAGCAGGATTAAAGCCGCCGTGGTCTCTACAAATGTACCTGCAACCAGCAGGATCAAGTTGATCATCAAAAGCAGTAAGACCGGACTTGAAGTCATTCCGAGCAGGGTGCCGGCCAAGCGGGCGGGGATGTCTTCGATGGCTGCAATCCAGGAAAAGATCGATGCCGTAGCAATGATAAACATGACAATAGCCGCTACTACGGCCCCTTCGCTGAAGAGGCTGACAAGGTCTTTAAACTTGATTTTTCGATATACAAACATACCGACCACCAGCGCGTAGACTACAGCTACAGCGGCCGATTCGGTGGCGGTAAAAATACCGCCAAGAATACCTCCCAGGATGATCACCGGTGTCCCCAAGGCCAGAATTGCCCGCTTTAAACTGCGCCAAACCTCACTCATCGAAAAGGCTGCCGTGGCCGCGTAACCCTGTTTCCATGAAATCAAGGTTGCAACGCCGATCAGGGACATGCCGATTAAAATCCCGGGCAGAATTCCGGCCGCAAAAAGCTGGCTGATAGAGGCTCCGGTCAGAAAACCAAAAATAATCATAGGTATTGAAGGTGGAATAATAACCCCGATGGATCCACCGGATGCCTGTACCGCTGCGGCAAAATCAGGCTCATAGCCCGATCTCTGCATGGCCGGTATCAGAATGGCGCCCACTGCCGCAGTGTCAGCAGCCGCTGATCCGGAAATCCCGGCAAAAAACATTGCGGAAACGATGGCTACAGCCGCCAATCCGCCGGGGAGCCATCCAACCAGGGCATTGGCAAAATCTATGATTCTGCGACTGATCCCGCCGGCTTCCATAATAACCCCGACAAACATGAAAAGCGGAACCGCCAAAAGGTGAAAAGAGTCTGCGCCTCCGAACATCCGCTGAACAACTATCATCAACGGAAAGTCTCCTTGAACGATGATACTTAAAATTGAGGCCACACCAATGGCGATTGCAATCGGCGTGTTAATGGCAAAAAGAAACAGCAAGGATAGCATTAGGATTTCAGCTGTCACGATTGCATCCTTTTAACTCATCTAATAGCAGGGTTAAGCTGTGAAGCGTCAAAATGAGCCCGCTGACAGGAATGACAGAAAAGATAATCCATTTGGGCAGGTAAAGGGCCGGAGATATCTGCGCTCTTACAAAATACGCGAACTTGATTCCATATAATATCATAACCCCGAACAGCAGCATTGAAACCAGATGGACAACTATTGCCGCTGTTTTTTGAACCGGGGCCGACAGGCGGCCATAAATAATATCTATGCCTGGATGGACGTTGCGGTAGTAAGCTACCGAACTGCCGAGAAAGGTGAGCCATACCAGTAAATAACGGGCAAGCTCCTCGGACCAGAACAGAGAGTGGTTGAGGGCATAACGGGAAAAAACCTGGGCGGCCACAATTGCGGACATGGTAAAACCGAGCCCAAAAAGCAATAATTCAACCCAGTTATTGATTGTGTAACTGAAGCGTTTAAGAGCATTCACTTTTCTGTTTATTTGGTGGCATTTAATATATCTAAAAGCAGCGCCTGCACCCTCGGTTCCTGGTAGAGATCCATCTCCTTTAATTTTGCCACCTTGGCGCGAAAGGCATCGATATCCGGATGCTCTTCAACCAGCATTCCTTTTTCTTTAAGTAAATTCAGCCGCATGGCATTTTTAGAACGATTATCTTTGCGCTGAAACAGGGCTGCTTCATAAAGCGCCTTTTGGATTAATTGCTGCGTTTTGGCGTCTAATGTTTTCCACCAGCTAAGAGAAGCCACGTTAATATGCGGGGAATAGACGTGGCGGGAAAGGGTCATGTATTTTTGAATTTCATAAAATTTATATACTTCCATGACCCACAGAGGGTTCTCCTGACCGTCGATGACACCTTGCTCCAGTTCAGTATAAATCGGCCAAGGCATGGGCGTAGGGTTGGCCCCCATGGTCTGCCAGATGGTTTTATGCAAAGCAGATGACATGACCCTGATTTTGAGCCCTTTGACATCATCCGGCGTTTTGACAGGACGCTTACTGTTCGTAAGATTCCTAAAGCCGTTTTCTGAGAAACACAGGCCTTTAAAGCCGGAAGTTTCCAGGCTTTGCATTATCCTGGCACCTAACGGCCCATCCAAAATCCGGTCGGCCTGCTCGTTGCTGTTAAACAGAAAAGGATAGTTGATTACCCTGACGATGGGGTCAAAAGTGTCAAAAGGGCCACCGGTGATAATACCCAACTGGACGGTGTTCATCTGAATCTGCTGTAGGATTTCAGTTTCGTTGCCGATGGAGTTGGAGTGGAAAATCTGTACTTGGATATCTTGGTTGGATTGCTGTTCAATCCTTTCTTTAAATTTTTCGGCTACAATGTTTTGCGCGGAACCCGGTTTGGTTACCACACCCAACTTGATCTTAACGACAGCCATCGCCGGCTGAGCAAAGGAGATTAACACAATCGCGCTTAAAATCGCCCAAATTTTTTTCATAATCAAATCCTCTTTTAAATTATCGATATCATGGTATAAATGGGTTAGTTAGATTCTACTCTGATGCTTAAAGGTGACTACAATGGCAAGCCGGATCTTGTCAAGGCAAAACCACGGGCAGGTGCTCAAATCCGGGTAATATTGGCTTGACATACCTAGACCATTTCGTCATACTTTCAATTTTTAAATGTCGACCTGGGACAAAATTTGTCAAATACAAGCGATAAAAATGCAGCAAAGTTCGGTGTCCAGGAGGTAATCGGCACAGTTTTGGAGGAAAATCGGTGTTTGCTCAGCAGTCTTAGTGATGAAGCTGCTGCAGATTTAATCCACAAGATTAAAAGAGCCGGATCTGTTTTTTGCTTTGCTCAAGGCAGATCCGGCTTTGTCCTGCGCTGTTTCTGCATGCGGCTGATGCATCTGGGCTATAGAGTTTACTTTTGCGGTGAAACCATTACGCCCGCCATTGTCCGTGATGATCTGCTCATCGTTCTTAGCGGATCAGGAGAGACCCCTGCAACGCTTGCGGCGGTTAGAGCTGCTAAAGAACATCATGCCGTAACCTATGGAATTCTGGGAAATCTCGATTCCGCTATCGCCGCGCTGGTGGATACGAGCATCCATCTTCCGGGAACCACCAAGCTGTGTAGAGACCATGAGCCCCACTCGTTGCAGATGGCCGGCTCCTTGTTCGAGCAAGCAGCCTTTATTTTTTTAGAAGCGCTGGTTCTGAACCTTTACCAGGAAAGCGACAAGGATGTGGGACCCCTTTCACCACTACACGCAGTTATTGAGTAAACGTTGCATTAATCTGTATAGCTAATTATGAAGATAGGCGTACGACAGTCGCTTTTAC
>JABMQM010000614.1 GCA_013203195.1 Desulfobacteraceae bacterium
AGGTGGCCGAGGCGGTTAAACGCTATCACCCCGCGTGCAAAATAGTGGTCGGCGGGCACCATCCCACGACCCTGCCGTTGAGTGCCATGGAGCACCCGGCCATAGATTTTGTTCTCCGGGGAGAAGGCGAAGTCTCCCTGCCCCTGCTTGCCAAAGCGCTTAAGGCCGGCACCGGCGTGGCCGCCATACCGGGCATCGTCTTTAGAAAACAAGACGGCAGCGTCCAGGTCGACAACCCCGCCTGGATGGAAAATCCGGACCTGTTGCCGCTTCCGGCCGGCCACCTGGTCAAACACAGTTTTTATCAGCGCAAAAACAAAAGCAGCGTGGTGATCGTTACCAGCCGGGGCTGCCCCCTCAAATGCACCTATTGCAGTGTGGGCGCATCCTCCGGTCTGCCATACCGGCGCAGAACAGCGGCATCTGTGTTCAGGGAGCTTGAAATCGCGGTCACCCGCTATAATGCCGGCTTCATCGATTTTGAAGATGAAAATCTTGCTTGGGATAAAAAATGGTTCCTGAACCTGTTGCAGCGCATCATAAACCGCTTCAACGGAACCCGGCTGGAACTCAGGGCCATGAACGGCCTCTTACCCTCCTCTTTGGATGACGAGACGGTTCAAGCCATGCAGGCCGCCGGTTTTAAGACCCTGAACCTTTCACTGGGTTCGACCTCCCGGGCCCGGCTCGAGCGTTTCAAGCGCCCCGATGTCCGCGAGGCCTTTAACAAGGCACTCGATCTGGCCGAAACCTGCGGCCTGACCGCCGTCGGATACGTAATTGCCGGCGCACCCTATCAAAGCGCGCAGGAATCCCTGGCCGACCTGCTCTTTCTAGCCGCCAGAAGGGTTCTGGCCGGCCTTTCCATTTTCTATCCGGCGCCGGGTAGCCAGGATTATGAACTGTGCCGGACCCTCAACATCCTGCCCGGGACTTTTTCGCTGATGCGTTCCAGCGCGCTGCCCCTGTCCCACACAACCACCCGCGCGCAAGCGGCGACCCTGCTGCGGCTGGCAAGAATTCTTAATTTTATGAAATACTTAAAAGACCTTGATTCGGCCACCGCCGGCACTGCCAATCAGCCGGCCGGCAGCCATAAATCGGGCCACCGCATCGACACCGGTCTCAAACTCCTTGAAATGTTTTTAGACGACGGCAAAATCAGAGGCATCACCCCGGACAATCAGATTTTCGAACACGACATTTCAACCGAACTGACCCGCGGGTTTATTCGCGGTCTGAAAAATGTCCAGCTGCGGGGAACCTGCTGATAAATTCTTGGCGTCCCGGAAGTTCCCTGGATTGCGGAGTGACTTCAACCCGTTTATCATCGGCTCCAGGCTGCCAGTTGCGACACTTCAGTCCGCAGCCTTGTTAGAGTTTCAGGAGAGTTGAACAGTTTGCGGCACAGTTCGCATTTACTATAGGTTATGATCTCGCGTGCCTTCATACCGGTAAAGGATGCGATATTCGTTATCCCCATGGTTCTAATGAGGTTGTGCAAACAATCTGTTTCACTTTTAGTAAAAAGCTGTTCCATGGTATTGTCGCTTAAGTTCCCAAGGTAAAAAAAATTTGTTTCCGGGAAATGGCTTCCCGCATCGCAACAGGCGTACATGTCAAGATCCGGTGTAAGATAGGGGTTCATGTCGCAGTAGTTTGCCTGATAATCGGTCAAAATACTCCTGCGTTTGAAAGACTCCGCACGACCTGCATAGATGACCGGTTCGGGGAAAAACGTGAGGCCATGATTACGCAGAAACTGTTCATGCTGATCATCCTCTTTGGAAAAATCGGTAATAAATGAAATAAAATAATTTAACCCGATCTTTTGGCAGCTGCGTGCCGCATTCAACACATTGTTTTTGTTTATATTTTTCTGGTGCCACCTTGAGCAACTCAATCTCAATTGGCAAAGCCCATTTTTTTTCAGTTCTGAAACAAGGCGGTCGGAAGACTCTGCTGTCTTTGCCCAAAAACTGTTGGTAACAATTCTCGTATATATTCCGAGTTGGCTGCACAGTTTCACAAGCTCTGCAATTTTAGTAAAATACAGAAACGGTTCACCAGCGGAAAAACTTATTCCGCCAACACCGGCCTGGGCCATCTCGGCAATGATCTCTTTTGCCTTATCATGATCCATCTTCCTGCCAACAGAAAGATCTTCCGTGGCCACGCAGTGCTCGCAGCTGATATTGCATTTGGTTGAGTATCCAAAAGCTAATTTACGCATATTTAATAATGACGATCTCGTAAAAAGTGACGGATTAAAGCTCCCCGGAGGAAGGTTTTTAATCCTCAAGCTCCTCGAAAAACTCCTTCTCGGCCTCGCACAGGGGGCAGCACCAGTCATCGGGTAGTTCTTCAAAGGGGGTTCCGGGTGGTATGTTGCGTTCATAGTCGCCC
>JABMQM010000615.1 GCA_013203195.1 Desulfobacteraceae bacterium
CCGCCGTTTCTGCGCCATACTGGATCGCACGCGTCCCTTTATGCTTTACGGTAAGGTAGAAGAGGATTTCGGCGCTGTAACCCTGACCGTAACGCGAATAGAGCGTTTGCCTAGGTGCTCTAACCCTTAGATTCGATAATTTATAGTCTGTTTGACAAATAGCCAAACTAATGTTAGCTCTACAACAATGAATCACTGGGGGAGTCGATTCAATTCGGCTGAGAGGAGGCTTGGAGCCTCGACCCCTGGAACCTGATCCGGATCATGCCGGCGCAGGGAAGATGATTAACTACAAATTGTTTTTGCTTCTCATCCTCCTTCGGCATTTGATCCATTCCGAAGGAGATGCCGCATGCCTAAGCTTTCAAGCCCGTCCACAAGTTTCGGAAATCTTGCTACTCCTGCGATACAACCTTCCGCTCCAGGTGTTTTTTTAGAGGATGTCTCCTTTGCGTATTCAGACGAGGTGATTTTTCATTCCTTAAACTTTACTGTGAAAAGCGGTCAGTGGACCTGCTTGATAGGTCCCAGCGGCTGCGGAAAATCTACATTGCTCAGGTTGATTTCCGGAAGCCTTCGTAAAGGCCTTTCCGGTGAAATTCGTTTTTCCAATGGCAATCGTTATGACGGTCTTTGTGCCTGGATGGCCCAAAAAGATTTACTGCTTCCCTGGCTTACAGTGCTTGACAATGTCTGCTTGGGTGCACGTTTACGGGGTGAAATATCTGCCGCAAAACACGAAAAAGCGACTGCACTCCTTGAAGATGCCGGTTTGGGAGCATATTCAGACGCACTTCCTTCCGAACTGTCCGGCGGCATGCGTCAACGCGTGGCATTGCTGCGTACACTTATGGAAGAGCGCTCTGTCATCCTGATGGATGAACCCTTTTCAGCACTTGATGCTCTGACGAGAATCAAACTTCAGGACCTTGCTGCAGGGATGGTTAAAGGTACAACTGTGCTGATGGTCACCCATGACCCCCTCGAAGCCTTGCGCCTGGGGCACAATATATATGTTATGACCGGCAGACCCGCACAGATGAGCAAGGCCATTATTCCGCCAGGACCACCTCCGCGCAAACCCAGTGACCCGGCCATTGTCTCACTCCAGGGAGAATTGATCGATCGTCTGGAGGGATTGGACAGAACATGAACCTTGTACGTCTCATAGCCATTGCAGTCGGCTTGGTTTTTATCTGGCAGGTAATCGTTCTTCTGACCGGTGTACCACCCTTTATTCTACCCGGTCCTTTGAGTGTCGCCAAAGCAGCCCTGACGCACAGGGGGCCATTATTTGATCATGCCATGACAACGTTGTTCGAAATTATTGCGGGTTTGATCCTCGGGACTCTATTGGGTGCTTCAAGTGCTCTTTTTATGATTACTTTCGTTCCTTTAAAGCGCTGGCTCCTGCCTGTGCTCGTCATCAGCCAGGCTATTCCGGTATTTGCGATTGCACCTCTGCTTGTCCTCTGGCTCGGCTACGGAATGGGCTCAAAAATCGCCATGGCTGTTCTGATAATTTTTTTTCCGGTTACTGCGGCATTCTATGACGGGCTGCGCAGTACCGAGCCTGGTTGGCTGGAACTTGCCCGGGTTATGAACGCCAAGCCGCTTGCTGTTATCAGGCACATCAGGATACCTGCGGCGCTGCCGGCGTTTGCATCAGGCCTGCGCGTGGCGACCGCCGTAGCTCCCATCGGCGCTGTTGTCGGTGAGTGGGTTGGTTCCAGCAAAGGCCTTGGTTTCTATATGCTTCACGCCAATGCTCGCATGCAAATCGACATCATGTTCGCAGCTCTGGCTGTACTCGCTATCGTGGCCCTATCACTCTATTTGTCTGTGGACCGGGCCATGATTAAATTGGTTTATTGGCAAAAAGAAGAGAAGGAAACGGAAATATGAAACGTATTTTTTTAGCATTCTTTTGCATAGGCATGATCTTTCATGGCGGCAGCCCGCCTGTGTCCCTTGCATCCGAAAATGTTACGGTTGTGCTTGACTGGTTCGTCAACCCTGATCACGGGCCCCTGTTCATCGCGCTCGAAAAAGGTTTCTTTGCAGAACGCGGGCTG
This sequence comes from Desulfobacteraceae bacterium, assembly GCA_013203195.1. GTDB lineage: Bacteria > Desulfobacterota > Desulfobacteria > Desulfobacterales > UBA11574 > Desulfatibia_A. Next base: position 2,076 of record JABMQM010000615.1, read on the forward strand.
AATGTCGAATTCCAAGTTCCATCCAACCCCAACGATCCACCCAAGCTGGCGGCAGCCAAAAAGGCGGACATTGCTGTTTCCTATCAGCCCCAGCATTATCTTCATATAGATCAGGGATTGCCCCTTGTCCGCTTCGCGACCCTTGTCGCCACGCCCTTGAATACGCTGGTCGTGCTGGCAGACAGCGATATTAAGAGCATTGCCGATTTAAAGGGCAAAACAGTAGGTTATTCCATCGGTGGATTTGAGACAGTCCTTCTAAAGGTCATGCTCGAACGCCAGGGCCTGCCTCTGGACGCTATTAAAATGGTTAATGTCAATTTTTCACTCTCTCCATCCCTGTTTTCCGGGGCGACGGATGCAGTCATCGGCGCCTTTCGCAATTTTGAACTCAACCAGATGGATATTGCAGGGCGACCGGGCCGAGCCTTTTATGTCGAGGAGCATGGTATCCCCCCATATGACGAACTGATACTCGTTGCCCATCACGATTATGTTAAATCAACAAAGCTGAAAAAGTTTGTAGCTGCCCTGGAAGCAGGGGTCCAGTTTATAATCAATCATCCGGAAGAGAGCTGGAAGTTGTTTATCCGCGGTCGCAAAGATCTGGATAATAAGCTGAACCGCCTCGCCTGGCGGGATACCCTGCCCCGTTTTGCGCTGCGCCCCGGAGCACTTGATCGCACACGTTATCAGCGTTTTGCCGAATTTCTTAAAAAACAAAACCTGATCAAGAATATTCCACCACTTGAGAGCTATGCGGTTGAATTACCCTGAGTAAAGTGCTCAAATCTGTTTGCCATGTATCGATTCCGGATTTCGCTTGACTGGAAAGAAAACAACATCTAAAATAGTTTAAAAGTTTAATTGTTTAAAGGAGGAGCTATGTCAACGTCAACAATAATGAAAATAAGCCCTCAGGGGCAAATTCGTATACCCAAGAAGATTATGATTACTCTCGGGATCGAAAAAGGCGACTATGTTGAAGTGGATGTTGAAAAAAGTCATATTGTCTTGAAGCCCAGAAAACTTATTGACCCTTTGCAGGGATGGTATTGGACAAAAGAA
>JABMQM010000616.1 GCA_013203195.1 Desulfobacteraceae bacterium
CAAATCTTGATTTAAATCAAATTTTGAAAAGAATCGAGGTTACATCTTGACGGGCTGTTGCCCAAATCAAACCTTAATTGTATGACCCCTATTATAGACGTATAAATAAAAACATTAATCTTTTTTGGCTTAAGTTTTTTTACAGATAGACCGATAAAAAACAATAACGTCCTTAAGAAAGACAGGAACATGCCCGGAACAGCATTAGCTGTGAATTAAAGCATTTATCCCGGGTTTTATGCCCGTAACATTATAATTATCTCTGCTAAAAATAGAAGGTTGTCATGAGCATAGAACTCGTACTTGTCAGTGTGGTATTAACAACAATTCTTATTGCCTTTTTGTTAGCAATCTATAAAGTTCTTATCCGTAACATCAAAAAGAGGATAGTTCCAATCAATGGAATTCAGGCAATGCGAACTTCTTCTATGTCAGATTGGGATGAAAAAAGGCGGGACTTCAGAATAGATATACTTTGGCCTGTCTTAATGGAAACCTCTCGTGGAGAATTAAAGGCTAAAATCAAGGACCTTGGTCCCGGAGGTGCCTTTATCGCATGCCAGGAGCCTCTTCGATTAAAAGAACAGTTCAACTTGATAATTAACATGCCCGATCAAAAACCTTTGAGACTCATCTCCGAGGTAGTCTGGTCCAATAGCAACGTCCCTGATGATAAAATCGTTACCCGGGGAATGGGTATCAGCTTTACACAAAACACACAAGAAAATCGCAAATCATACAATAATGCGATTGTATCGTATCTTGGGGAGCACCAAAAAAATCTAGTAGATAGCGGCCATCATGGTTACAACCGCCACACAGAACGACCGGTAATTGAAAAAAATGTGTCAGATTTATTCTGATTTATGGAAAAGCTGGAAGGCTTAAAAGGTTTCTGGCGGCGGGGTTATTTTCACCACGGTCCCTTCGTAGGTTTTGCCGCTTTTTAACGGATAGGTCATCCGAACCGTTTGCAGACGGCCTTCGGCAAACAGCCGCACACAATCCGGATATAGGGACCACTCCAGCTTGAAGCCCTTTGCGCGAATGGTTTCGATGGTATCATCTGCAGTTATTTCATAAGCCTTTTGACCGATAATCGGGCCGGAATCTTCACCGTAATCGACAAAGTGTACCGTACACCCCCCGATCTTGCAGCCATACCTGAAAGTATCCCCATAACCGTCAATTCCGGGAAATGCCGGTAACAGCGCCGGATGGATGTTCATGATGCGGAGACTGCCGGGGACCGTATTTATCCGGTCGATAAAATACGGCGTTAGATTTCTCATAAAGCCTGCCAGCACCAGCAAGTCGAAGGGGTGAGGCTCCATCGCTTCAAGTAATTTAGCTTCAGCCACCGCCCGGGTCATCATGAAGTTTCTGACTTTTTCGGGATCGGAATCCGCCGCGAACAGAGATTGCTTTGCCAGGACGTCGTCAAGATCGAAATCCTCAGGCAGCACGGCCTTGCCCTGTCCCTTTTTGAACTGTTTTATGATTGATCCGTAATCGACTACAAATGTTGGTATTCCTCTGCTGCGTACTTTTTCAAGACCGCCTGCAGCCGGATTATCCGCACCCACAAAGACTATTTCACCGCTGATCATTCCTTCCTCGCAGGCGTCCATGATGGCCTGAAGGTTGCTGCCGCCCCCTGATATCAGCGCCCCAATACGAATTTTACGGTCCATAGCATGGCTCCCTAATATGTCAAGCGTCTTAAAATTATTATCCCGCCAAAGCGAGAAAATCAAATTGCATTTAGAGACGAATTGCTGATTTTACAAATCCGCCAATTTCCATTAAATCCGTTGTTCCAATTGGGTCGAAGCCCATAAGTTTTACTTGTACTTTAGATTGATATCAAATACATAATGTTTTGGGAATTATAAATTCGACAGAAAAGACTAAAAATGAATAAAAGTGATAAAAATGAAGCACATATGATCCTTAAAAAAATAATGTGGGATTATGATATCGATCCGGGCGAAATTTATGACTTTATATGCGGTGGGAGAGACAAACGTTACCATTTTTCAAACAGTTCCAAGGTTGACAATGCTGATCCATGTTACTATATTGCAGTCTTATTTTAATTTGTTGAGAAAGGATTAATATTATGGCAGAAGGTGTTTTGGAAATTGAAGACAGCAATTTTGAGGCCGAAGTGTTGCAGTCTGAGAAACCGGTCTTGGTCGATTTCTGGGCTCCGTGGTGTGGCCCCTGCCGGGCCATCGCTCCCGTTGTTGAAGAGCTTGCCGGTACCTTTGGCGATAAAATCAAATTCGCCAAATGCAATGTTGATGATAATCCGGTTTCACCTGGAAAATTCGGGATTAAATCCATTCCCACCCTCATTTTATTTGATGGCGGAGAGATTATCGATAAGGTTATCGGCATAGTTGCCAAATCAAAACTCGAGGAAATGTTAAACAAAGTATAGAGGCCTTTTGGCAATGAAAAATGTTGACTACGATCTTGTAATTGTCGGCGGTGGCCCTGCCGGGCTCACCGCTGGTCTTTATGCAGCCCGTGCCCGTTTAAATGTGATTCTGTTTGAAAAAATCGTGCCCGGCGGGCAGGTTGTTACAACCGACTGGGTCGAAAATTATCCCGGCTTTCCTGAAGGAATTTCAGGTCCTGATCTGGTACAGAAGATGACCGCACAGGTCCAAAAATTTGATCTGAATATAGAAACGAACGCGGTCGTTTCCATGGATTTATCCGAACCGATCAAAAAGATCACTCTCAGCGACAGGGTGATCACAACCCATGCGATCATTATCGCTTCCGGGGCATCTCCTAAAAAACTGGGTGTGCCGGGTGAAGATACTTTTTACGGTAAGGGTGTATCTGCCTGTGCAACCTGTGACGGACCTTTTTTCAAGGATAGTGTTGTTGCTGCAGTCGGAGGGGGAGATACGGCTGTACAGGAAAGTCTTTTTTTGACAAAATTTGCCAAAAAGGTCTATCTGATTCACCGCAGGGATCAGCTTAGGGCCGAAGCAATTCTTCAGGAACGGGCACTGGCCAACGAAAAAATCGAATTTTTATGGGACTCTGTATTAACCGGCATTCAGGGTTTAACCGACGTTGAAAAAATTTCGGTTCAAAATTTAAAGACCGGTGATACCAAAGACATTGCCGTAGCCGGATGTTTTATTTGGGTAGGCATCCTTCCCAATTTGGAATTTTTGCCTGAGCTTGTCGAACTGGATCAATACGGTTTTATTATAGTCGACGCGAACATGCAGACTTCGGTGGCGGGGGTATATGCCGCCGGTGATGTGAGGAGCACTCCCTTGCGTCAGATTGCAACTGCTGTTGGCGATGCCGCCATCGCTGCATTTTCAGCAGAACACTACCTTGAGAATGTAAAAGAATGAAACGTTTTGTACTCTTGGGTCTGATTGCAGTGTTTGCATTTTCGGGCTGTGCGTGGTTCCAAACCGAGGAAGAAAAAACCGCACAGGAACTAATAAATGACGGTATGGAACAGTATAATGACAAAGATTACAAAGACGCCATAGAATCTTTTGAAAAGCTGAAAGACTGGTACCCATTCAGCCAATACGCTATCCTTGCGGAACTAAAAATCGGCGATGCTCATTATCATTTGGAAGAGTACGAAGATGCCATCGCTGCTTATGAAGATTTTGAAAATCTGCATCCCCGTAACGAAGCGATACCTTATGTAATCTACCAGACCGGACTCTGTTATTTTGAACGTATCGATACCATCGACCGAGACCAAAACACAGCCCAAAAGGCTTTAGAGACTTTTGAGCGTTTAAGAAAACAGTTCCCCAAAGATCCATATTCGATCAAGGCTGAACAAAATATCAAAAACTGTCAAAAAAGCCTGGCCGGGCATGATTTCTATGTGGGCCTTTTTTATTACAAAAGCAAGCACTACAAAGCTGCCCTGCAGCGTTTCAAAAACGTACTTACCAACTACCCGGATGTAGGTGTGCACCAAAAGGCGCTTCAATATATTATGCAGTGTGAGGAGAAGATCAAAGAAACAGTGGTAAAATAATTCTTTACACCCCAAACAAATTATTGTAAACAACCAGGTTCCGTCTTTAGGTATGATTTAGTCGGAATCAATGAATTCGTAAAATGGAGAAACAAATCATGTCCAAGATGTGTGATATATGCGGGAAAAAACCGATGTCCGGTCATAACGTAAGTCATGCCCATAATTTAACCAAACGCCGTTTTAACCCAAACCTTCAGCGAGTGCGGGCGGTTCAAAACGGAAGGGTCAAGCGGATGAGGGTGTGCACCAGTTGTATAAAATCCGGTCACGTCGTCAAAGCGTCTTAACGTCTCAATAAGTTAGGGCTTAGAAAATCGCCGGGCTTCAGAAAAACCCTGAAGCCCTTTTCTCCCTTACGCGAAGCGATCCTAAAGCGTAGCGCGCTTCAAGCATAGCGATCTTTTTTTAAAATGCCTG
>JABMQM010000617.1 GCA_013203195.1 Desulfobacteraceae bacterium
TGATCAGATATCGGTTATCAGTAATCAGTTTTCCCTTACTGATCGCTTCTCACTGATGACTGCTCACTTGTAACGGCCTTGGTGGCAATAAAGAAACGTTTAGCCACAAAATACACAAATTTCATAACTGAGGCACTAAATCCTAATTCCTTATAAGCCGGATTAGTTTATTGCTTTTTTCCTTTACACCATGGCCATTTTGCTATAGTTAATATAGTTCAAATTTTGCCGTTTAAGATTTTAGGTTCGTTCCTCTTGTTGGTATTTTCAGCTATCTGTATATTTGGCTTCACTGATATCTATGAAACCTTATAATTCAAAAGGGCAGTCCAGCAAGGAAACGCACATGCCCGCAAAAATAAAGGCTCTGGGTCTATGCCTCGGGGCCTCTACCGTATCTATTGTTCAGGTCGAGCAGGAGCTTGTTGCAGATGAAAAGAACATGCCCAAAGGCAAACCCCGCCTGATCGCATATTCACTTCATCCGCACGAAGGAGATCCCAAGCGAACTCTAGTCTCTGCATTAGAAAAGCTGGACTTGAATTCATTTGACAGGATCGGCGCCACCGGCAGGAAATTTCGTACCTTCGTGAATATTGCCTCCATATCTGAACCGGAAGCGGTCGAATTTGCCTACCCGTTTGTCAAACCTCAAGATGTTTCATGTCCGGCCGTTGTTTCCGCCGGCGGCGAAACCTTCATGGTCTATGTTCTGGACCGCTTCGGAAGAATTTCCAATGTACTAACCGGCAACAAGTGCGCCTCCGGGACCGGCGAATTCTTTCTTCAGCAACTGCGCAGGATGAACGTATCCATGGAAGAAGCCGCCCAGTGGGCCGTTACCATGGAGCCGCATCACGTCTCCGGCCGCTGCTCGGTTTTTTGTAAATCCGACTGTACCCACGCTACCAACAAAGGTATTCCTAAATCAAAAGTGACAGCCGGGCTTTGCCAGATGATGGCCGACAAAATCCTTGAACTTTTTAAAAAGGTCGAAAGAAAAAACATAATGGTCACCGGCGGAACAGCCCGCAACCAAATGATGATCGAGTACTTGCGCAAGGAAATTCCAGGACTGATCGTACCACAGGAAGCTCCTTATTTTGAGGCCCTGGGTGCAGCCCTCTGGGCCCTGGAAAACGAAACCGCCCAATTTCCCGAAATGTCGGAGTTGTTCAGCACCAATACGGCTTCATTTGATACGCTGCCGCCCTTGCCGGATTTCAAAAATATGGTTGAATTTAAAACCATTGAACAGGGAGAAATTCATCCGGGTGATGAATGTATTTTAGGGCTGGATGTCGGCTCGACTACCACCAAGGCGGTGCTTGTGCGCCAGGCCGACAGTGCCATGCTGGCTTCAATTTATCTTCTGACCAGCGGTGATCCGGTGGGAGCTGCCCGCAAGTGCTACGGTTCCATCTTAAGCCAGGTTAAAGCCAAAATTAACCTTCAAGAAATGTCAATTGTCGGCCTGGGGGTCTGCGGATCCGGTCGCCAGATTGCGGGTCTGCACGCTCTAACCGATGGCGTCATCAACGAAATCATCGCCCATGCCGCTGCGGCTGTTCATTTTGACTCTGATGTGGATACCATCTTTGAAATCGGGGGCCAAGACGCCAAATACACCTATATTACCAACGGCGTGGCCTCTGATTATGCCATGAACGAGGCTTGTTCCGCCGGGACAGGGTCATTCCTGGAAGAGTCGGCATACGAGACCCTTGGTGTTCGGATGGAAGATATTGCCGACATCGCCCTGCAAGGGATGAAGCCCCCCAACTTCAACGACCAGTGTGCCGCCTTCATTGCTTCCGACATCAAAAATGCCATTCACGAAGGCGTCGAACACCAGGATATCGTCGCCGGTCTGGTCTATTCCATCTGCATGAATTACTCCAACCGGGTGAAAGGCAACCGGCCGGTTGGTAAAAAGATTTTCATGCAGGGCGGGGTCTGCTACAACAAGGCGATTCCTTTTGCCATGGCATCCCTTGTGGGCAAACCGATAATAGTACCTCCTGAACCCGGGTTGATGGGTGCCTACGGCGTTGCCCTTGAAGTTAAAGAACGACTTGAAAAGGGCTTGATCGACCGGCAGCATTTTGACCTAAAGAGCCTGGTCAACCGGGAGGTTGTATACGGCAAGTCTTTTGTCTGCGGAGGCGGCAAAGAAAAATGCGACCGGCGCTGTGAAGTAGCCATGATCGAGCTTGAGGGGGAAAAATATCCTTTTGGCGGAGCTTGCAACCGATACTATAATATACGGAAAAATATCAAATATGATGTCGAGAAACTGGATCTCGTACGGGTCCGGCAGCGGCTTGTATTTGAAAAATACGGTGCCCAATGGCCGCCGGACAGCCCCAAAAAGCCCAAAGGCAGGGTCGGGTTCAACAGAAGTTTCATGGTCAATACCTATTATCCGCTGTATTCAACATTTTTTGCCGAACTGGGCTTCGAATCCGTTATCCCGGATTTTCCATCCCAGGAAGGTATTGACCAGAAAAATGCCGCTTTTTGCTATCCGGCAGAGTTGGGCCATGGTTTTTTCCACGAGCTGCTGCATATGGAGACTCCTTTAGAGTTCATCTTCCTGCCCCATTTTAAAGCAGTCCCTGCTTTAGACCATCATACCAGCTCACAAGTTTGTCCTTTTGTGCAAGGAGAGCCCTTCTATCTACAGGCTACATTCCGGGAAAAACTTGCAGAAATCAAAAGCAAGGGGACAAAAATTCTGACGCCCCTTTTAGATTTGACTCAAGGGCTGGAATCGGCCAAAGAAGCTTTGATTTCAACTGCGATTCAAATGAAGGTCAGCAGGGCGTCGGCCGAGCAAGCATTCTCAAAAGCGCTTGTCAAACAGCAACAGTGCTTTAACGAGATGATAGAGATCGGGGAAAAAGCCATCGAGCAACTTAAAACCGATCCGAACCGGATGGCCGTTGTGCTTTTTGCAAGGGCATATAATGGATTTGTTGAAGAAGCACATATGGGTATCCCCCACAAACTTGCCTCCAGGGGTGTTCTGGTAATACCCTACGATTTTCTTATGTTCAACGGTTATAAAACCAAACGCCATATGTACTGGGGGATAGGGCAGCGCATACTCAAGGCCGCCAGGTTCGTCCAAAAGCATCCTCAGCTGTTCGGCACGTTTATAACCAATTTTTCCTGCGGGCCGGATTCGTTTCTCATCGGATACTTCCGGGATATCATGCAGAGGAAGCCTTCTTTGACGCTGGAGCTTGACAGCCACACCGCCGACGCCGGTCTGGAGACAAGAATCGAAGCGTTTTTAGACATTGTCAGCGCCTACCGTCAACTGGTGGCAACAAAACAGATCGTTTTCACAAAAAAGCCTTTTGTTCCTGCCCGGACGCTTTTGGATAACAGTGTTGCCAAAGTTATTACATCATCAGGTGAAGTGCTGCCGGTAAGTGATCCGCGGGTTAAGCTGCTGACTCCGTCCATGGGTGATACTTCTTCTGAATCCCTGGCTGCTGTATTTCGTGGATTCGGTTTCAATGCGGCGGCTCATCCGCCGTCGTGCGAGGCGGTGTTGAAAATGGGACGGGCAAATACGTCCTGCAAGGAGTGCCTGCCGCTTATTCTCACTACAGGAACACTGCTTAACTACATTAACAACGGCAGAAAGGACGGCGAGGTTCTGGTTTACTTTATGCCCACCGGCAACGGTCCGTGCCGTTTCGGTCAGTATCATATTTTTATGGAAGATCTTGTAAAAAGGCATAGAATAGAGAACGTGGCCGTACTTTCATTGACATCCGAAAATGCTTATGCCGGCCTGGGCAATGAGTTTGTTCGCCGGGTATGGTGGGGAGTTATCGTATCCGATGTTATGGAAGACATCCGCTCGATGATACTGGCCAATGCCGTCGACCCTGAAGCTGGAATGCAAATATTCGATCGCGAGTGGAGCTTATTGATAGCTGCACTGGAAAAAGGAGATTTGTCCCGACTGGAAAAACAATGCGCAAATGCCGCCGGGGTATTTGCCCGGATGCCGATGAAACTTCCGCCCCGGGAGGTACCCACAATTTCCCTTATAGGCGAGATATTTGTCCGGCGGGATGCACTCTCCCGCCAGTATTTAACAGAAAGCCTTGCCGAAAAAGGGTTTGCAACTATTTGTGCACCCATTGCCGAGTGGATTCTTTATACCGACTATCTGGTGGACAAAGGACTTGCCGATTATAAGATGTCAAAACGGGAAAAGCTGCAGTTTTTACTAAGAAAAAAGTTTATGCGGCGGTATGAGAAGAGACTCAAGTCCATACTTTCCCGCTCAGGGTTAGTTCATGCCGAACCACTCGATATTAATTCAATAATCGCAAACGCTACGCCTTATATTTCACCAATGATGACCGGTGAAGCCATTCTGACGGTGGGAAGTTCTCTTACCGAGGTAGCGTCGCACTCCTGTGGAGTAATTGCCATCGGCCCTTTCGGATGCATGCCCAATCGTGTTTCAGAAGCCATCCTGAACGAAACCATGAACCGTGAAGCCAAACTGGCTTTAGATCCCAAGAATAAACAGCTTCGATCCGCTCTCAAAAATGTTGAGGATTTACCCTTTTTAGCAATCGAAAGTGACGGTTCACCCTTTCCCCAGCTGATTAATGCTAAATTGGAAAGCTTCTGTTTGCGGGCCGAACGGCTGCATTACAGCATGCTAACGGCCGGCGGTGCCGGCAGGGCAAATTGATTTAGTAAAGAACTCTGGCCCAGATGATTAGGCTTTGGTTTGCCCCTGCCGCAGATCCAGGTTGTTCACGGGGAAAGGGTCTGTTTTCCTGCAAGTTGGAAAA
>JABMQM010000618.1 GCA_013203195.1 Desulfobacteraceae bacterium
GGCCTTGTTCCTGAAAAAATACTACGCCTTTTTATCCCGCCGGGGTTTGGCGGGGGTATATGAACCTTGGTCGCCTACGGCGTCGCCAACGGCGGGGAAATCTTTTTCCCTTGGCACGGCGTAGCTATGCAAAGACGGCTTGGCCATCTAAAATTGAATTCGTGACTTTTTACGAGATCATTATCTTTTCCCCAAATTTTTATTATTTTTCTGCAAGCCCGATGATTTTTGGCTTTAATCATAAGGTACATCGGGGGAAGGCTTGTTATGAAGATTAATTTAAGTTCTTTTTTGCAATGGCGTTTTAACGTTTATATATTCGAAAAACTGGGGTGGAGAGTCACCTTCTTCTACCTGAATATCCTGGGGAAATTATATTTTTTCTTTAATAGAAAAGAAAACTGGCAAATCAAAAAGGCTGTTAATACCGTTTTTGAGGATCGTAAAAGCAGATTTGAAATAAGCTCTATTACAAGTGATATTTTCAGGGGGATATTATCCCATTACTATGAAAAATTTTTTAATGCCTATTGCAGTTCTGAAACACTGCGAAATTTTGTCGAAACACACATGGAAAGTGAAGGCATGGAAGCCATCAATCAAGGGCTTTCCAGAGGTAAGGGTGTACTGTTGGTTACAGGACATTACGGGGGAGTCGAACTCATTCCGGCTTTCTTAGGGGCCAATAATTATCAGGTCACTATTGTCGCGAAATTCAAAACAGAAGATTTGCGTAACAAATCAATACGGCAAGCAAAAAGGTTTTCAACAAAAATCATTGACGCAGACAATACACCCAACATCATGAAAGCCGTATGCAAACACTTAAAAGAAAACCGTATCGTTATCACTCAATGCGACGAAATCGAAGAGTGGAAACCAGGTCGAAGCGATTGCATTTCTTTTCTGGGAAAACCGGTCCTGCTGGATAGAACCATAGATATTTTAGCCAAACGGTGCCGCGCGGCCGTGGTTTTTGGTGTGATGCACAGAGAATATAACCATCGATACAAATTCATAGCAACTTCACTGGAAGAAATGGCCAAACAGTCTCAGCGGTCCCAAGGCGTATCTATTGGAGCTTTGGTGTTACAATTTATGGAATATTATATTTACAAATACCCGGAAGGATGGTATCAGTGGAAAAAATATCCGGTACTCGATATATTTGAACCTGCCGGAATGAGACTTGAAGCTCCGCTGGCGTTCCCGCTGCCGGAACCTTCCTTTGTCAACGTTTAGTGACGGGTATTTGTATATTTTTAATTCAAACTCCCTGTAGCTTGCTGCAGGGAGTTTGAATTATTGGTTCTTACTTCCAACCGGGCCAAACGATCATCATATGGGACGAATAGAAGCGAAAAATAGTGCAAATTAACAAAATCAGAGTACATCATATAAAGCTCCCTTTTGCATTCGATTTTTCTCATTCCTTAAGGAAAAGATCTTCAGCTAAGAACGTTATTGTCGAAATAATTGCCGAGCAGGGCAAAATAAAAGGATACGGAGAAGGTGCTCCGAGATCTTACGTGACCGGGGAGTCACAAGATAGTGCGGTTAAAAGCATTCAGCGTTTCTTAAAGAAAAGTACTTTTCCCTGGGATTTGAATGATGTTTCTCAAATCCGGGATTTTGTTGACAGCCTTTCCAAAGACAAGGATCATAATGCTGCAATTTGCGCTCTTGAAACAGCCCTACTGGATGCTTTAGGGAAACGTCAGAACAGATATATTATGGACTATTTCTCTCAAGATTTTATTGCCGGAGATGTCTATTATGGCGTCTCAATCCCACTTGCCGACAAACAAACAGTATCGAAACTATGTCAATTATCCAGAAAGATGAACATCAGCAAGTTACGGCTGAAACTGGGAAAAGACTTCGAACAAAACAAAGCCATCATTGAAACCGTGCACTCGGTGTTTGGCAAAGATTGTGATCAAAGAGCGGACATCAATTGCTCCTGGGACAAAAAGCTGGCCTTTAAACATATATCTCTGATAGAAAAATACAAAATCAGGGTTGTTGAACAGCCTATGGCCCTGGACGATCTTGACGTGGCTGATTTCGCCGGGGCTATGCAGGCTTCCGGTGTGGTTCTGATGGCCGATGAGTCGGCCTGCTCCTTAAGCGATGTAAAAAAAATTGTCAAAGAAGGCTATTATAAAATGGTAAACGTAAGACTATCCAAATGCGGCGGATTTAGAAAGTCTCTCGAGATAATTGACTATTTACGGTCGAACAAAATTTCTTTCCAGACCGGATGCCATCTTGGCGAGTCCGGTGTTCTTTCCGCTGCCGGCAGGGTGCTGTGTTTGCTTTGCCGCGATGCCGTTTACTATGACGGTTCTTATGATAACTACCTGTTAAAGGAAAATATCACCCGCGAAAATGTAACTTTCGGCTCCGGCGGCAAAGCAGGGCCTCTAACCGGTCCTGGTCTGGGGGTCGAGGTAAATCGTCAAAACCTGGCACGCCTGAGTGCAATATCCGACTCCATAACCAGTCCTGCAACCCTGAAACAAGATCTTTTGCTCCGGAACTAACATCAAACTCCAATATTCAATCGTTCGACCCAGAGGCTCTCGACAGGTGACCAAACCATCCAGGTCGAGAGATTGTTTGGATTTTTGAAATTCGGTTATTGTGATTTGTTTGATATTTGATGTTTGTTATTTGGAATTTAACTTACTACATTTGAGCTTAGGTGCACACCTATGGGGTGAAATCAAAGCCTGGCCCTCTGGACCAGGATATTTACTAAAAACCGCCTATCTGCCGGCCTTAATATCGAGAGCATAAACTCGGAACGTTCGGGAAAAGCCTTTTAGTTCTTTTTCTCCTTCGAATTTGCATTTGAACTGATCGTTTACCAGCGCCCATGTTGCATGGCTAATGAGTACTTGGCCGGGTTCACATATGCTTTCCAAGCGGGAAGCCAAATTTGCGTGCATACCAATTGCTGTGTATTCTTTTCGCATTTTTGAGCCGAATCCGCCTACGGTTACCATCCCGGTATTGATACCGCACCTTATCTGTAAAGAGTGTTCGACGCCTTTTTTATACCATTTTTGCTGAAAATGTTTCATACTCTCTTGCATATCGAGGGCCATTTTAACGCATCTGACGGCATGGTCCTTATCGTTGGTGGCCTCGGGAGCTCCGAAAAATATGAACAAGGCATCGCCGGTCATATTTGCAAAAGTTCCTCCATATTTCCTTGAAATATCATACATCAGCGAAAAATAGCTGTTCAATAGATGCGCCAAATCTTCAGGATCAATGGCGTCGGACAGTTTGGTGAAATCTTTAATGTCTGAAAAAAACATTGTTAATTTTTTCCGATAATGCCCTTTTATTTCTTCAATCTGGCCGTTTAAAATCTTTGCTGCCAGTTGGGGAGGAACATAACTGGTCAAAATTGCCTGAGCATTTAATACTTTTTCTTTTTCTTTTTGCAATGCAATCGTTCTTTCTGCAACCAGCTGCTCCAAATTTTTTTGGTATCTCTTGTTTTCAAGGACAAGCCTGTATTTCTTAACGGCATTTTCAATAAGATGTTCCAGAAAATTAATATCTCTGCCCTTCTCAACATACCCTTCCGGCTTGAATTTGTTGATCACCTCACGAAGATCGTGTTCGGATTGAAAAGCTGTATAAAAAATTATCAGCACATCAGGGCATTTTTCCTTTAACTTCGGGAAGGTTTCAAAACCATTCATTTTTTTCATTTTTACATCGAGTACAACACAATAAATTTGACTCGACAGAAGGTCAAGGCCTTCGTGCCCGCTTTCTGACGTTAAAACCTGGTATTTTTTGGAAAGTATTCTGGTAAGACCGAAGCGAATGGATTCATCGTCATCGATCACCAAAACCACCGGCCTGTCATTTTCAACCACAACTTCCCTGGTGGGATCTTCAAACTTTTTCAACAAATCTTCAAATTCACTCATGTTCTATGGCCTTGTTCTACGTTTGTGATATTTAACTAGTGCCTAACTACAAATGAGGTATCTGAGGCAAAGTTACTATAAAAACAGTATCCTTGCCCGACCCTGTTGCAACTTCTATTTGGCCGTCATACAGTTGAACCAGCCTTTTAACGACACCCAATCCGAGCCCTGTACCAGACTTAGGTTTAGTGGAAAAGAAAGGTTCGAAAATTTCATTCAGATGATCTGGTTGTATACCTGCACCGTTATCCTGAACTTTTATAATGATAGTATTTTTATCTTTATGGTTTCGTTTTTCAAGCAAGACATTAATTTCACCACAGTCAGTCTCTATTTCAGAAATAGCATCCTTGGCATTTAGTATCAGATTGCTGAAAATTGAATTCATATGAGTCTCGTCGGCAACTACAACAGCCCTTTCCGCTCCAGCCACGGAGTACTTGATGCCAATTTTTTCAAAATCCTGACTAAAACGCTGTTCATATTCGTTAAGCAGCTCAACCAGATCTACAGGTGTATCTCCGGCCTTAATTTCAGACATCTTGGCATAGTCACGAATCTGGCTGGTTATGGATTGACCTCTGTCAAGATCCTTTGATACACCGGAAAGGGTCACATTTATATGATCTGCTATGTTTGCGATAGTCTTGAGTTCCGGTATGAAGTCTTGAACGATTTTTTCTTTTGGAATGTTATATTCTTCGTGTATCCGGGAGACATACTTTAAAAGGGCGGTGGCAGAATCCTTCAACACGGCCGCACAGGATTTATCCATGTTGTTATAATTGAGAGCGGTTTTTAACTCAAGCTGCGCACCGGTCAGAGCATTGCGCATTTCATGGGCGAACCCGCCGGTGATGCGATGCTCAACAGATTTCTTTTCGGCCTCGACAAGTTTTGCCTGGGTTTCCTTTAGTTTAGCGGTCCGGTCGTTAATGATTCCTTCCTGGTTTAAAGACAAATAGTTTAAAAGCAGATTGTCATAATCTCTGGCTGTTATGTATTCAGGATCGATAATACTGTGGCAGAAGATCATGAACCTTCTAAATTTATAATGATGGGTCCAATGCAATTCAAAAATACAGTCATCTCCCCCTTTATTGACACATTCTTTTTCGATAACTTGGATATCGTAGGCTCCGGTGAACTTTCCCATTCCGATATAAATGCCGGCGTTCCAGTCACACACATGCTGCGATCCTTTGTCCTTGTATTCATCCTTATAATTGAGCTTTACTCTTGAAAATCCCCTTCTGTATTCTGTCAGGTCCGGGTCCTTGGTTATATTAAGCTTATTATTAAATGGGATTAAAATTTTTAACAGTTTTTTGGGCGAAAATATTCTGAGTAATTGAAAACGCTTTGGCTGTGCTGCTTCCAGCATGCGATAGCCGGCGATGATTCCGGCCTGGAACAATGGTCGATAACCTCCAATCGCCTTGGACGCGTTTTCAAGTAATTTCAGGGAAAATTCATTGCTGTGCCAGTATCGGTCATCTTTGAGATGTTCTTCTTTGACCGGATAAGCCAAACTGGAATCATCGGGATCTGAAATTAAGTATTCAGGGTTGTCTACCAATCCATCCATCAATTTTTGGACTGCTGCCCGTCCCGCGAGACCGCTTGGAAAGATGGGGGTGATCTCGATATAATTGAAAAGCTGCACCCAGTTTTTACAACAAACTTCTTTGGGCATCGGGTTTGTGTGAGAAACAGTCATGTCGATCTCCGAAGAAGAATTTCTCCTCTTCGTGGTTGATGTTTTCGTAAAAAGCAAAAGTCTTGTTTACTGAAAACGCTGCGGCTTAAGCTGTCGCCGCCGCCGATTTTTCCAGATATCGCTTAAGGACTTGACCAAAGAGGCGGGTCCCTATATCCAGGACGGTTTCGTCAAAGTCAAAATACGGCGAGTGCAGACCATGCTGCATTCCCTTACCAGGATCGTGGCAACCAAGCCCTACCATTATGCCGCCCCACTTGTTGCAAAAATAAGCAAAATCCTCGGCTCCCATTCTGGGTAGCAGAGAATGGACATGGTCGCCGCCCAGCACTTCTCCGGCAACATCCTGTGTGTGCTTTACAAGCTTGGGATCATTAACCAGTACCGGATATCCCGGAGTAATCTGAAGGGTTGCGGTAACATCGTGCGCCACTTCCACACCTTTTACCATTTGCTGAAATCGCACGACAATCTTTTCCCGTATTTCAGAACTCAAGGTTCTTAGAGTCCCTTCCAGAAATGCTTTCTCGGGTATGATGTTTGATGCTGTTCCGGCCTCAAAGCGTCCAATGGTGAGTACGGCACTGTCGAGCGGCGGCAGCTCCCTGCTGATGAGAGTTTGAAGTTGGGTTACCAAATGCGCTCCCGCAACAATGGGATCTTTACATTGATGGGGGTGGGCACCGTGACCGCCCTTGCCTCGCAGCCCGATGGTGAAGGTATCTGTGGCAGCGTTGCTTATTTCCGGAGCTATGCCGATATCACCGGTAGCGAGTTCAGGATAAAGGTGGCAGGCAAAAACGGCTTCTACGGGCAGCGAATCAAAAATACCGGTATTAAGCATGGCCTTTGCACCTGCGCCACCTTCTTCCGCAGGTTGAAAGATAAAGAGAATCTCCCCCGCTCCTTTCTGAGGCCAGTCCTTTTCCAGCAGCCATCGAATCACTCCCAGGGCGATGGTCATATGACCGTCGTGGCCGCAAGCATGCATGCAGCCGTGGTGTTCGGATTTATAAGGGGTTTCATGGGCCTCTTCCAAGGGCAAGGCATCCATGTCGCATCGAAAGGCCACGACCGGTCCGCTGCGTTGGGAGCTGAGTTTTGCCACTATACCGGTTTTTCCGATACCTGCTTGAAAGGGGATGCCGAGAGAGTCAAGCACTTCACAAATTTTAGCGGCGGTCTTTTTTTCCCTGTAGGCCGGTTCGGGGAATCGGTGAAACCAGCGGCGCAGTTCCACCAACCAATTGTAAAAGGCCTCGGGTAATCTGTCCGGCATCTTTTTTCTCCTTGCCAACGACCTGGACAAGCACTCGAAGGCTGGCAGAATTGAATCATTAAATATTTGCCACAAAGGCACAAATGTCAGTGATCAGTTTTCCCTTA
>JABMQM010000619.1 GCA_013203195.1 Desulfobacteraceae bacterium
CCCGGCCATCAGCGTATCAACACCCGACAAAGCAAAACTGGAATCCCTTGATGATAAGCTCAAGGAAGTCGTTTTCGGGCAGGATGAAGCCATCAAATCTCTGGTTACTTCCATTCAGCGCTCCCGTGCAGGCCTGGGAACACCCGGAAAACCCGTGGGGTCGTTTCTGTTTACCGGCCCTACCGGAGTCGGCAAGACAGAAGTGACCCGGCAGGTGGCGATAGCTTTGGGTGTTGAGTTCCTGCGCTTTGACATGAGCGAGTATATGGAAAAGCACTCCGTGGCCCGGTTGATAGGTTCCCCCCCCGGTTATATCGGCTTTGAGCAGGGGGGACTTTTGACGGACGGTGTACGTAAGCACCCCTACAGCGTTCTGTTGCTGGATGAAATTGAAAAAGCGCATCCGGATATGTATAATATATTGTTGCAGGTTCTGGATCATGCCACCCTGACGGATAATAGTGGGAAGAAGGCTGATTTCAGAAACGTTATCATTATGATGACATCCAATGTCGGCACCAGAGAAATGAGCAGCCAGACCATCGGTTTTGGTGATACGCAGTATGATACTAAAAACAAAGGAAAAACGGCTGCTGAAAAGTTTTTCAGCCCGGAATTCAGAAACCGCCTGGACGGTATCATCCACTTCAATGCGCTGAATTTGGAAATCATGAAGCTGGTGGTGGACAAGTTTATGAAAGAGCTCAAAGAGCAACTGGCCGTAAAAAAGGTTTCAATAAGCTACTCCGACAATGCACGCACGTGGCTGGCCCAAAATGGGCATGATCCCCGTTACGGAGCAAGGCCGCTGAGCCGGTTGATACAGACGGAAATTAAAGACATCCTCTCCAACGAGATTCTGTTCGGGTGCCTTGAAAAAGGAGGCCAAGTCGTAGTGGACCTTGAAGATGAAAAGCTGACCTTTGATTTTATTTAGTGTCCATCCATAAATCCGGTTGAACCTCAACGAACCCAACCATCTACCTAATACATGCCGGTTTTTCAGTTATCCGATAAAATGGAATTCCCCCCGCCCTATCTTGCCTCTAAGGCAGGTTTATTGGCTGTAGGCGGTGATCTGAGCCAGGAGCGCCTTCTGCTGGCCTACCGCATGGGAATTTTTCCATGGTACTCAGATGGTGAACCGCTTCTGTGGTGGTCACCCGATCCGCGCCTGGTGCTGTATCCTGAAGAAATCCGGATTTCAAAAACCCTAAAGAAAATCATCAAGAAAAAGAAGTTCCACCTAACCATTGATACGGCCTTTGATCAGGTCATCAATGCGTGTGCTCAAATTCGAATCGAGAAGAATGAAGGTACCTGGATTGTTCAGGCAATGATCGATGCTTACTGCCGGCTCCATGCTGCCGGGTTTGCTCATTCAGTGGAGGCCTGGTACCAAGGAGAGCTGGCCGGCGGGATATACGGGATTTCACTGGGGAAATGTTTTTTTGGTGAATCCATGTTCAGTCGTATCAGCAATGCTTCCAATATAACATTAGTCAAACTTGTAGAATATTTAAAAACATTATCCTTCGATATGCTGGACTGCCAGATTACCACGGCGCATTTGATCCGCCTTGGGGCCAGGGAAATACAGCGGGATGTTTTTTTAAAACAGCTTAAAAAATCCCTGGAAGCACCGACGAGGCAAGGGCGGTGGTCATTTTAGTTTCCAATGCATAAATGGTTATTTTTACGAAACTTACTAATAAGGCCATATTAATTTAGACATCCTTCGGGCTTGTCTCTTTCAGAAATTGATTCACCGCCCGCTCCGCTGCGCTCGCTCAAGTCGCAAAGTTCGCAGAGTGAATTTTTCTTTTCACTTTCTGCTGAGAGGGCAGAAAGTGAAAAACAGCAGCCCTTCGGGCAAAACAGACATCATTTGCTGTCGGCGAATATAATTCTTGATAGCGCTTTGTTGTATAGAGTCTACGGTGGATTGATACTTTGTCTTTGCCGTCCTCTCAACGGCAAACATAAATTGTCTTTCCTTTGCGCTCTTTGCGTCTCTGCGGTGAAAAATATTATTCGACAGCAGCA
>JABMQM010000008.1 GCA_013203195.1 Desulfobacteraceae bacterium
CAAACGAAGTGCTCTTCAAGCGTAGCGCTCTTCAAGCATAGCGGTCTTTTCTATCCCCCTTCTTGGTGTCTTGGTGTCTTCGTGGCTAAACAATTAAAATCGTGCATATGAACAAAGACATCTATAATCTTAATACATTTCACCGCAGGGCCGTTTTTGCTATATGTCTGCTTGGTATCATCATTTATTCCAACAGCTTAAACTGCGCTTTTGTATTTGACGACCAACAAAATATCACCGAAAATGCTTTTATCCGCTTAACGGAGCTTAGTTTTGAAAAATTATCCGCCGCAGCCTTTAAAAGTCCCCATGCAAATCGACCGGTTGCAAATGTCAGTTTTGCCGTTAATTACTACTTTGGCAAATATAATACCGCCGGATACCACGTTGTTAATATCCTGATTCACCTCATTAACGGTATTTTAGTATATATTTTCACATTGTTAACTCTCAAACAGGCCGGCATTGCCGCGCCTGAACACTCCCGATCCCCTCAGTTTTCCACGGCATACATCTCCTTATTTGCGGCTCTGATCTTTATTGCTCATCCACTGCAGGTCCAGTCGGTGACTTACATTGTGCAGCGCATGAACAGCATGGCGGTAATGTTTTATCTTTTGTCATTAATTTTCTATATTCGCGGAAGATCAACCCTAATAAGATGGAAACGGTGGACACAATGGGCCGGCTGTCTGCTGTGCTGGTTTTTAGCCTTAGAATCCAAAGAGATAGCAGCCACACTGCCTCTGGTCCTGTTGCTTTACGAATGGTATTTCTTTCAGAGCCTAAGTAAAGACCGGCTTAAACAAAATCTTATATACTGCATCGGCCTTGTCGTTCTTTTGGGTTTGACGGCATATATGTTTTTAGGATCAAACCCCCTTGACGGCATAGCAGGATCGTACATTCACCGAGATTTCACCTTGGAGGAAAGAGTTCTGACCCAGTTCAGAGTGCTCGTTTTTTATTTGAGCCTGCTTTTCTATCCGCATCCTTTAAGACTTAATCTTCTTCATCACATCACAACGTCCCATTCATTATTGGACCCCGTCACAACTCTTTTTTCCCTGCTGATGCTGGTCTTTCTCCTGGGTCTTGCCGTTGGTATTGCCAAAAAGCAGCGCCTGGTCTCCTTTTGTATCCTCTGGTTTTTCATCCATTTGATGATTGAGTCTTCCATTATCGGCTTGGAGATTATCTTCGAGCACCGGCTCTATCTGCCCATGGTTGGTTTTGCCTTGATGACGGCTTATCTTTTTTTTCATTTTTTATCAGCACATCGAACCTGGGTTTTTATTGTTTCCACGGCTATTATCGTCTCTTTGGGAACGGCAACATACTTCAGGAATAAAGTTTGGCAGGACCCTATTACCCTCTGGTACGACGTTATCTCCAAAAACCCTCATAGTTCCAGAGCGCACTATAATCTAGGCTCCGACCTGGGGCGACAGGGAAATCTCAAGGAAGCCATTGATCATTTATCAGAAGCATTGAGGCTCAAACCTGATTACACCAAAGCGCACAACAATCTAGGGTTGGCTTTATTTAAGCAGGGAAATTTAGATCAGGCCGCGAATCATTTCTCCGCAGCTTTGCGAATTCAACCCGGTAATTCAGCGGCCCATTATAATTTGGGCCTTGTGATGGAGAAAAAAGGGCATATCGAGGGCGCCGTCAACCATTATTTAGAGGCCTTGCGCATCAAGCCCGATTTTGCCGAAGCACACAACAACCTGGGGATCTCCTTGCAAGCACAGGGGCGTCTCAAAGAGGCTGTTTATCATTTATCCGCAGCGCTGAGGATCCGCCCCGACTATGCCGAGGCCCACCACAACATGGGATATACCCTGGAAATGCAAGGAGATGTCAAAAAAGCCATTGACCATTATCTTGCGGCCCTTAAGGTCCGCACGGACGATGTCCGGACATACAATAATCTGGGAGTTGCCCTGACGCGACAGGGGATGCTCAAGGAGGCCGTTCTTTGCTATGTGGAAGCGTTGCGGCTTAATCCCGACGATGCCGGAGTGCACAATAATTTGGGGGCTGTGCTGCAGCGACAGGGTAAAAGTAAAATGGCGCTTGAGCACTATCTAGAGGCACTCAGGCTCAATCCCGACTATGCCGAGGCCCACAACAATCTGGGAATTGCACTGGCCGGGCAGGGACGTTTTACAGAGGCTGCTGATCATTTTTCCGAAGCGCTGCGCATCCGGCCCGATGATGCCCGGACACGCCACAACCTGGAGCTTGTTCAGCGTCGGATAGACAGATCCACCGGAGACAAAGCTTTGGATTAATCCTGAAAGGGGGATAGAAAAGAGCGCTATGCTTGAGGAGCGCTACGCTTTATGATCGCTTCGCTTAAGGGGGAAAAGTCTTTTTATCAATACCCCTCAAGGC
>JABMQM010000620.1 GCA_013203195.1 Desulfobacteraceae bacterium
ACGTCGCCAAGAGCAGATTTTACTTTTTCTTTTGCTTCTCCCATTACAATCAGTTTTTTTGTGTGCTTATGGACCAGTTCTTTGAGAGACCCGAAATTTCCTCCCTTATCGCGACCTCCCATGATAAGAATCACCGGACTGCTAAAGGCTTCAAGGGCTCTGGCCACAGCATCAACGTTGGTAGCTTTGGAGTCGTTGAAAAAGCGGACACCGCTGACGGTGGTGATAAATTCGAGCCGATGAGAGAGCCCTTGAAAATTGTTCA
Source organism: Desulfobacteraceae bacterium (assembly GCA_013203195.1). Taxonomy (GTDB): domain Bacteria; phylum Desulfobacterota; class Desulfobacteria; order Desulfobacterales; family UBA11574; genus Desulfatibia_A. The sequence continues at coordinate 266 of JABMQM010000620.1, forward strand.
GGGTAGACTGGATGGCCTCTAAACTGCCGCCAACGGCCAGTGCTGCCAGAGAAGCGGCGGCAGCATTTTCAAGATTGTGCCGGCCGGCAAGTTTGTAGCCGGAAAGTTCAATGGACCCTGTTTGCTTTCCTTGTGACTGCACACCAATGAAGGCAGCGTTGGACGAACCGTTCCAATTTATGGTTGCGCTGTTTAGGGCTGCAGCATTGTTGTCTTCGCGGTGATAAAAGGTCATTTTTTTGGCTTTGATGTTTTGGGTTATGGAACGGATCAGCGGATCAGAACCGTTGATAACGGCAATATCGTCTGCTTGCTGGTTTTCGAAGATCCGGTACTTAGAGCTGGTATAGGCCTCAAAATCAGGGTATCGGTCCATATGATCTTCGGTGATATTTAAAAGCACACTAACTTTCGGCCGGAAAGTTTCGATGGTATCGAGTTGAAAGCTGCTGATTTCAGCTATTACGATTTCGGCTTTTATTTTTTGGTCGACATAGTCGATTAAAGGGTTGCCGATATTGCCTCCCACAAAAGCTTTAAAGCCTGAATTTTCGAGCATTTTGCCGAGCAGGGTAGTGGTTGTTGTCTTGCCGTTGGTCCCGGATACGGCGATTACAGGCTCACGGATGAATCTTGAAGCAAGCTCGATCTCTCCTAAGACCGGCACTCCTTTGCTACGGGCCCGTAAAATCTGAGAGATGGTATGGGGCACGCCGGGGCTGATAACAATAAGGTCGGCGCGTTCAAAGGTTTCAGTTTCATGCCGGCCCAGCTCCAGGTCGACACCCATTGCAAGGGCTTTATGAGCATGGTCGGCCAAATCTTTGGCAGGGGCAATATCAGTAACGGTTACCGACGCTCCTTGGTTTATTGCAAAGCGCGCTGATGCAATCCCCGAGGCGCCGAGGCCGACTATGAGAATTTTTTTATTTGCAAGATTCATCTGTTACCTGAGTTTCAGCGTGCTCATTGAAAGCAGCGCCAATGCAATTGCAATGATCCAGAACCGGACAATAACTTTAGGTTCCGGCCATCCTTTCAATTCAAAATGGTGGTGCAGCGGGGCCATTCTAAATATTCTGCGGCCGTTTGTGACTTTGAAAAAACCGACCTGAAAAATCACAGACAGAGTTTCAATAACAAAAAGCCCACCGACCAACGCCAGCAGGATCTCCTGCTTGGTGATGACTGCTACGGTACCTAAGGCCGCACCCAGTGAAAGGGAGCCGACATCGCCCATAAAAATCTGTGCCGGATAAGTGTTGAACCACAAAAATCCAAGGCCTGCGCCGGCCAGTGTTCCGCAGAAAACGGCCATTTCTCCGCTTCCGACAACGTAGTTGATTTGCAGATAGTCGGCTATTTTGATGTGCCCGGCGACATAGGCAAAGACCATATAAGCTGTTGAAGCTATGATAAAAGGTCCGATGGCCAGGCCGTCGAGCCCGTCTGTCAGGTTGACCGCATTGGATGTGGCGATAATTACCAAAGCGGCAAAGAGGATATAACCGTATCCAAGATCCGGTGAAACTTTCTTTAAAAACGGTATGGTGACGCGCGCTGAAAAGTCCGGCGACATGTAAACCAGCGTACCGGTGGCCAGCGCCAGAATAGTTTGCAGCATAAATTTATTGCGAACACTTAGTCCTTTGCTCTGTTTTTTGATTTGCATCAGATAGTCATCAGCAAAACCGATGCCGCCGTAACCAACGGTGGCCAGCAATACTATCCAGACGTAATGATTGGTTAAATTCGTCCAGAGGAGTGTCGATACAACAATTGAGAAAATGATCAGCATTCCACCCATGGTTGGAGTTCCGGCTTTTGTGTGGTGGGTTTGAGGACCGTCTTCTCTGATATACTGCCCCACTTGCAGGCGGCTCAGTCTTCGAATAACCCAGGGGCCCATAAAAAAACAGATTAAAAAAGCAGTAAAACTGGCATAGATCGTCCGGAAAGTAATGTATCGAAATACATTAAAGGCCGATATGGTGTTATGCAGCGGATATAGTAAGTGATATAACATTGTTTGTTGTCTCGAAGCTCCTTATCGAATGACAAATGACTAAACTCCCCGAAGCGCAGGGTATGGCCGTGCACAGTCTAGCCGTTGGCCCACTCCAAAAGCTTTTTGGCGATTTTATCCATGGCCATTGATCGGCTGCCCTTTACCAGCACCCAGTCTCCGGGATCGAGCCAGCCAATGATACTTTCATAGATTGCTTCCTTGGTCCCTAAGATAATATTTCCGGAATTCATATCTTCTTCCCGGGCCCCTGCGGCCACTGATTCAGCAAACTTGCCGGTCGCATAGATTCTTGAG
>JABMQM010000621.1 GCA_013203195.1 Desulfobacteraceae bacterium
GTGGCTATTCTTTCCGGTTTATCCGGGTTGGGTATTTATCCGATTTAAAGTCGGCTGCACAGGTTCAGAAGTCGGTTGACACGATTTGCCTTTCCAATTATATTGATGCATTGAATTAGCAAAACTGAATTACTATCAGATTACTTGTAATTGTGTCAACCCTGGCTTAAATGCAGACGTAGCTTTTTACCCAACGAAATTGGGCTGCTAAAAAATATGACTATCAATATATTAATAGTTGATGACGATGGCGATATCAGAGACTCGATGCATGAATTCATGGATAAATCCGGATTCAATGCCTTCGCAGCTTCAAGTGCGGAAGAAGCGATTAAAATATTAAAAGTAAACTCTATCGAAGTCGTTATCACAGATATCATGCTACCAGGCCGGGACGGGCTTGAACTCACTGATTTAATTAAATCAAAGTGTGATATAGATGTCATGGTCATGACCGGCTACAGTGGCAATTATTCTTATGAAGAGGCCATCAATAAAGGTGCAAGTGACTTTCTCTTTAAACCGGTACGTTTTGAAGAAGTGCTGCTAAGATTGAAAAGAGTTCTAAGAGAGCGTCAACTCACTAAAGAGCGCGTGCAAATCTTGGAAAAACTGGAAAAGCTAGCCATAACAGACGGCCTTACCAGACTTTACAATTTAAGGCACTTTTATAACCAGCTGGAAGTCGAAGTTGACCGGTCCAACCGTTATGGCCATTCTCTTGGACTTCTGCTTTTGGACATCGATCGTTTTAAAGTGTACAATGATACGTATGGGCACCTTGAAGGCGACAAGGTGTTAATTAAACTTAGCCAAACTATACGGTCATGTCTCAGGACAATGGATTCCGCCTTCCGATATGGGGGCGAAGAATTTACTATTATCTTGCCTGAAACGAGTGGTGAAGAGGCCCAAACGGTTGCCCACAGGATTAGAAAAGCAGTAGAGACTGAAAAGTTTATTCCAGAACCGAACAAGCCTTATCAGGTTACAATAAGCATTGGTGTTACTGAATATTGCAAAGACAAAGAGTTCGCAGACTTTATCAAAAGAGCTGACAAAGCAATGTACCTTTCAAAACTGGCCGGCCGCAACAAAGTCTCCTCATTGTTTGCTGAAAAAAACTAACCAGGGCTAACAAACAGAACCGCTATGCCAGACATTACCTTCTTGGTTAACCCGACCCCTTATCAGGTCCAGCAGATCATTGCCCTCTACCGCATGGAAGAGTGGTGGACCGAAGAACCCTATGACCCTGATCATGTGGTTCGGATCGTTGCCGGCAGCCATTGCTTTGTGATTGCGAGCCTTGAGGACCAAATCGTCGGCATGGGGCGGGCTATCAGCGACGGGACAAGCGACGCTTATCTTCAGGATATCACTGTAAAACAAGATTACCGGGGACAGAAAATCGGCAAAAAAATTGTAAAGGCTTTAGTGTCACGTCTAAATAGAGACGGCATAAAATGGATCGGCCTGATTGCAGAACGAGGTTCTCATTCCTTTTACGAACAGATAGGATTTAAAAAGATGCCCGATTCCGTCCCCATGCTGAAAATTACACCATGAAATTTAAACCGCTAATTCCATCAGATTTTCCGAAACTAAAAAATTTTTTTCAGCGGCAGCGATACAGGCTTTGTGCCTATTCGCTCCCTTCAATTATCGCCTGGAACAGCGCAGAGTTTCAGCCTTACGCCGCCGTTGACGGAAAGTCTCTGATAGTAAGCAGCGAATTTGCCACCCGCATGGAAAATCGGCACCTGATTCTCCCTGTTTCGCCGTCAAAGGATTACCCGCCCCTGCAGCTCCACGATCTTGCTGTTAAATTAAAATTTGATAAATACTGGTTCGTTCCCGAGGATTATCTTCAGCAATACGGCAAAGCTCTTGTCGAAAGTTTTTTTGAGGTTAAAGAACAAAAAGATTTTAAAGACTACATTTATGCCACCGATGACCTGGCACTGCTTAAAGGCAACAAGTATTCCAGAAAAAGGAACCTGATCCATCAGTTCGAAAGATCGTACGTCGATAAAGACAGGGTAACAATAGAAAAAATGGTGCCTTCGTTTTTATCTGAATGCATTGATTTTCTTGAAAAGTGGTGTGAAGAACGTAATTGCGATATAGACGAGAATGAAGCACTTTTCTGTGAAAGGCAGGCCGCCATAAACACCATTGAGCATATAGATCTTTTTGAACTTGATGGCATTCTGCTGCGAATCGACGGCGAGATCAACGCATTTGGGATCGCCTCACGCCTCACAGAGAGTATGGGAGTTCTTCA
>JABMQM010000622.1 GCA_013203195.1 Desulfobacteraceae bacterium
CCTTGCTCATCGAAAAAATATCTCATTTATGAATTGGAAACTACTTAGTGCTCAAATTTATTTATGGATGGGCACTAGATCGTTTTATTTTCCATGTTCCGCCAGATCTTCAAGGCCCGCAAGATCAATGAGGCTGATATCACGGCCGGTTACTTGTATTAGATTCTGAGCGCTCATCTTGGCGAAAATACGTGACAGGGTTTCCGGAATGGTACCCAGAAGGCTTGCAAGCTGCCCTTTTGAAATATGCAGTTTCACAGAATCTTTACGTCCCTGTTCTTCTGCCAGATAGATCAGATAGGCGGCCAAACGGCTCGGCACCTCTTTTAAGGAAAGATTTTCTATCTGAACCGTAAACCGCCGGAGTCTGGTTGAAAGGACCGCAAGCATATTCAAGGCCAGGGAGGGGTTATCAGATATAAGATCGACAAATGCTTTTCTTGGGAAAAACAAAAGACGGCTTTTGACTAAAGATTCGGCATTGGCCGGAAATGGTTTTCCGGTAAAGACCGGAACTTCTCCAAACGGCTCTCCCGCACCGAATATATGCAGAATCTGTTCTTTGCCTTCGGATGATAATTTATAAATTTTGATTCTGCCTTCTACAACGACGTAAAATCCGATGCCGTTGTCACCTTCAATAAAAATTGTTTCACTTTTCCTAAAAGATTTTTCTATTGCAATCTGCTCGATTTCTCTGAGCTGGTCTTCAGGAAGGCCGCTGAAAAGGGGTGTTTCAGATAATATATCAATCTTTTTTTTCATAATTTATCCTCAAGCATCAGAATTACCATCTTTTTTTGACCTAAGTCAAGGTAACGGTCTCCAAATTGGTATACTATCAAAACATTGGAAAACAAATAAACATTAATGTTACATAAAATCACAAAGCGATTTTTTAAATAGTTAAACCAAAAAAGCAGATAGCCAAAAAAACGGAGGTGTAGATATGAACACGGCAGTAACACGTAAAATAGTAGAAATCGATGAAGAACTGTGCGACGGGTGCGGTCAATGCATACCGTCCTGTGCCGAGGGTGCCTTGGAGATTGTAGACGGCAAGGCCCGCATTATTGAGGACAAATTGTGCGACGGGCTTGGTGCCTGCCTGGGAGAATGCCCGACCGGTGCCCTCAAGGTCATTGAGCGCAAAGCCGATGAGTTTGATGAAGAGGCGGTTCACCAGCATTTGGCCGAGCAAGAAAAAGCCGCCAAGGAGGAGACCATGGCGTGTGGCTGCCAGTCCGGCAGCATGCAGAGCTTTGGTGCGGCGGGTGGCTGTCCGTCGGCCGGTATGAAGACTTTTGCACCGGCGGGTGTTCATCAGGCGGCCGGTATGCCGGCTGCTGTCGAAAGTGAGGCTGAATCGGCACTATCCCATTGGCCGGTGCAGATCATGCTGGTACCTGCCCAGGCCCCCTTTCTTAAAGGAGCGGACCTTCTGGTGGTCGCAGATTGTGTTCCGATAGTCTATCCTTCCTTTCACCAGGATTTTTTGCAAGGCAAAGCGGTTGTGATGGGATGCCCCAAATTAGATGACGCCCAACACTATATTGATAAATTTGCGGAAATCTGCAAGTATTCCGGGGTCAACAGTATTACCATTCCTATCGTCGAGGTCCCCTGCTGTTCCGGACTTCCTGTTATCGTTAAAAAGGGCATGGAAAAGGCCGGCGTTAAAATTCCCATCGAAGAGATAGTTATAAGTACACGGGGTAAAATACTGCAGCGAACCAGGAGTTGACCCGGACTTCTCGGGAAGAATTTATGGTTCTTCTCCAATTTAGTTGGAGAAGAACCACTTTTTTCAACCCTGTCTACCACAAGATTTAGTGGATGTGATTCAAAAGACCCTCCTGAGAGCGGGAAGACCGGCCTCTAATATCCAAAGTCCTCTATTTTCAGCCTATTTTTAGCTAATTGCCGGGTTGACATTACGATCTTCATTCTGTATTTAGGTCTTGGTTGAATGGAGCCGGTTGGGGCTTGGTGCCGCATCAGTAGCGGCACAATATATTTTTACTCATCCCCGACCGTCACACAACCCTGTCAACCTCGGTTTTTTGCTTGATCCGCTCTCAAAAAGCGAATTCTTCTCCTTTTTTCAAATTGTCGGAGGGAAGGCATGTTCTCATCCGTTCTTTTCAGAAAGATTTTTTTCCCCATTCTGCTCATCATAATGGTTTTTTCCATTACCATCTACTTTTTTTCGGTACCGCTGATTAAACAGACCTTTTATGAAGCCGAAGAAGATTCAGCCAGGACCATTCTTGATAATGTCTTTGAACTGGTGAAAAGCGAATATCTTAGCATTGAAGCGTATAATAAGTCCGCCCTTGAGCTCTACAAACGGCAACTCAAAAACATCACCTTGATCCAGGAAGCCTTTCTGAAAACCAAATACAATAAATATAAACAGGGATTGTTAACAGAAGTTGAGGCGAAACGGTCTGCGCTTGAGGAGCTGCGAACGTTTCGCTACGGCCCTGGGGGCATCGATTATCTCTGGGTCTCGGACTATAACTCCGTGCTCATATCCCACCCGGATCCCGAGCTGCACAATGCTGATTTCTCGAATGTTCGAGACGTTCGAGGTGCTCTTATTGTTCCGCCGATGGTCAAAGTTGCTTTGGAGAAAAAGGAGGGGTACACCTCCTACTGGTGGAGACGGTTGGGCCAGGAGACACACATTGAAAAGCTTACCTATTCAAAACATTTTCCAGAGTGGAAATGGGTCATCGGAACCGGTGTGTATATCGACGATGTCGAGGCAGAAGTCTCTTTTCGGAAGGAAAAAATGATAGAGGAGCTCCGCCAGATTTTACACGGAATAAAAATCGCACGCACGGGATATATGTATATTTTCGACTCAAAGAAGAACCTGATCGTTCATCCCAACCCCAATATCGAAAACACGAACGTTTCCAATTTGCTAGATCCGGTCACACAAAAACCGATCCTTGAGGAGCTGATAGAGGCTTCAAAAAAACCGGGCCATAAACTGTATTATAAATGGGACAAGCCTGGTGAAAATGGGAATTATATTTACGATAAGATTTCATGGGTTAAGTATTTCAAGGGGTTTGACTGGTACATCGCCTCATCGGTTTATATTGAAGAACTCAATAGCAGCGCTGCAAAGCTGCGGAATCTGATTCTCGGTGTTACTGTGATAGTGCTTCTGCTGACGATTGGAGCAGCGGGTTTGGTATTAAAAAAGGTTCTGGTTCCGATACGAAGTCTATCCAATGCCGCCGAAAAGGTGATGGGTGGCGACTTATCTGTTCGCTGCGATATCGAAGATAAGGATGAGATCGGTGTTCTGGCCGCAACCTTTAACAAGATGATCTCCCAACTAAATGAAAATATAACGGATTTGGACAGAAAGGTAAGTGAGCGAACCGACGAGTTGGTCACAATAAACGATCAGTTAAAACAGGCCAAGGAGGCTGCCGAAGCCGCCAGTCGTGCAAAGACCGAATTTTTAGCAAACATGAGTCATGAAATCCGCACCCCCATGAACGCTATTGTGGGCATGGCCGAACTGCTGCAGGAGACTTCGCTGAGCCCCGAGCAGCAGCGATATATTAAAGCCTTGAGCTCGGCTGGAGAAAATCTTTTAAGTATTATCAACGATATTCTTGACATTTCCAAGGTGGAGGCAGGTCATCTGGAACTTGAAACCGTTGACTTTGAATTGACCGCGGTTATCGAAAAAACCTATGAAATAACAACCCATTGGGCTCATGAGAAGGGGATTGAACTGACCTGTCAGATGCAGGAGGAGTTGCCGGCTCAGCTTAGGGGGGACCCGGTGCGCTTGAATCAGGTTCTGCTTAACCTGATAGGAAATGCCGTCAAATTTACTGAGGCCGGTGAGGTTTTGGTTGAAGTTAAACAGCATCATTTCAACCCGGAGGCAAGTGTGGTTGAGTTGCTGTTTTCGGTATCTGACACCGGGATCGGTATTCCGTCTGAAAAAATGGATCTTATTTTTAAAAGTTTTACCCAGATCGACGCCTCAACAACCCGCAAATATGGAGGAACCGGGCTTGGGTTGAGTATTTCAAAGCAGTTGGTAGAATTGATGGGCGGGCGTATTTGGGTGGAGAGTCGATTGGGACGGGGGAGCACCTTTTATTTTACAGCCCAATTTGCAGTTCCGACTGAACCGGTAGAAGCGATTTCAAAACCTTCTATCGATGCCGAAGATTTGAAACCTTTGCGTATTTTGCTTGTAGAAGACACCGAAGACAATCGGTTGCTGATCCAATCCTTCCTCAAGAAGACCCCCTGTCAGATCAATATCGCAGAAAACGGCGAGATTGCTGTAGAAAAGTTCAAATGCGATCGATACGATCTGGTGTTGATGGACATGCAAATGCCGGTCATGGACGGTTATACCGCCACCCGCAAGATCCGAAAATGGGAACAAGAAAAAGGGATAAAGGCAACACCCATTGTTGCGCTGACTGCTTACGCGTCTAAAGAGGAGGTGCAAAAAAGCCTTGATGCAGGGTGCGACGTTCATCTGGCAAAGCCGATTCGGAAGGCAAAACTCATTGAAACATTAATAAATATACCCATATGGATGAAAACAAGTTGATACGACACCGGAGAATGGGGGACCGCAGCGTGTACATTAAGGGACCCCGTTTAACGGCCATGCTTATTGCAGCTTGAATTCACCAAATAATTATCCAATATTCTCGGGGTTAAAAATGAAAGCAGAGGATAAGAATACAGAGAGGATAATCAAAGGATCACAGATTACGAATGAAGCGCAGTGGATCCGAACAGAACAGGTAAAAACACTTTATGCCCACGGCCTTTTGGCTATGTTGTGGAGCATACTTTTTGCCGGGCTCCTGATCATCTTCCTGTGGTCGGTTATCCCACATAAAGTACTGATACTATGGTTTTCCTGTTTTTTGATAGTCATGTTTCTTCGTTACCTTTTGGTTTTTGCATACTATCGAGCAAGTGCTGAATCGGCTCAATCTCGTCCTTGGGGAGACTGGTATGCCATGGGACAGGCGTTAAATGGAATCGTCTGGGGTTGTGCCGCTATCTGGCTGTTCGCCAAGGGGTCTATCGCGCACCAAGCTCTGCTCGCCATGTGGGTGACCGGATTAGTGGGGGGAGCCTTAGGAATGTATGCTATCATGGTAAAAGTCTTTGTGGCCTTTACCATTCCCGCCATGCTTCCCCTTTGTGTGCAATTTTTCGCCCAGGGCACTAGTATTCATACTATCTTAGGCGTTACATTGGTGATTTACATCATAGTCATGACAATGAACGCGAGGCGTGTAAATGCCTTCGCAATATCGTCCTTGAAACTACAGTTCGAAAATAGAAACTTGATTGACTTTTTAACCGCACAAAAAGAGCGCACCGAAAAACTGAACGAGGAACTTACGGAAAATATCGAGGAGCAGCAGCGAACAGAGGAGGCCTTGCGGGAGAGCGAAGAGAAATACCGAACCATTCTTCAGAGCATTCAAGAAGGCTATTTTGAGATGGATCTTCCCGGAAACCTCACTTTCTTCAATGACCCATTTTATGAAACATTTGGGTATTCCAGGGATGAATTATTGGGTCTAAACAACCGGGACTACGCCACCCCGGAAACTGCTGAGAGAATGTATCAAAACTTTAGCGAAATCTATCGAACAGGCAACCCCTCATCCGCAGTTGAATATGAAATCATAAGAAAAGATGGCACTATAAGGATATTGGAGATATCTGCAACCTTGATCAAAGACTCGTCAGGTGAACCGATCGGGTTCCGAGGTGTTGCGCGGGATATCAGCGAGCGTAAGCAAGCGGAAGAGGCCCTGCGGGAGAGTGAAGCGAAATACCGAACCATTCTTCAGAGCATTCAAGAAGGCTATTTTGAGAATGATCTTGCCGGAAACCTCACTTTTTTCAATGATCAATTCTATGAAATATTTGGGTATTCCAGGGATGAATTGTTGGGTCTAAATAACCGGGACTACACCACCCCGGAAACTGCCAAGAGAATGTATCAAAACTTTAACGAAATCTATCGAACAGGCAAGCCCTCATCTATAATTGAATATGAGATCATAAGAAAAGATGGCACTATAAATATTGTGGAGATATCTGCTTCCTTGATCAAAGATTCGTCAGGTGAACCGATCGGGTTCCGGGGTGTTGTGCGGGATATCAGCGAGCGGAAGCGGGTGGAAGAGGCCATGCGGGAGAGTGAGGAGAGATACCTGTCCGTTATGGAGGCAGCGCCGGACCCTATTATCGTCTACGATATAGATGGTATGGTAACTTACTTAAATCCTGCTTTCACGGGTACTTTCGGGTGGACAATGGAGGAGAGTTTAGGCCATAGAACGTATTTTGTGCCCGAGGAGAACGTGTCCGAAACAAAGGATGCCATAGAACGTGTGTTCCGCGGTGAGACCATCCGGTCATTGGCAACCAGGCGTTTAACCAAAGATGGGGGGATACTGGATGTTCAGCTTAGCGCATCCATGTTTATGGGGCGCGATGGGAAACCCGCAGGGAGAATCATGATCCTGCGTGATGTCACCGAAAGGGAGAAGATGGCCGCGGCCATGCGGGAGAGTGAGGAGAGATATCGTAGTCTTTTCGAAGAATCCATAGACGCAATCTGTGTTGCCGGCGCAGATGGTAAGATTCTTGACTTCAATCGAGCGGCACTGGATATGTGGGGCTACACCAGGGAAGAGATGATGCGTCTTGGCGCCCCAGGACTGTATTTTGATCCCGGCAACCGTTCAAGCTTTAAGCAGGATATTGAGAAAAAGGGATCTGTAAGAGACTATGAGGTGAGATACCGTAAAAAAGACGGAACATTGATGGAGTGTCGGGAAAGCACCATTTTGTACCGGGCCGATGATGGAAGTATCATAGGATACCAGGGCATTATACGTGATGTAACCGAGCGTAACAGAATGGTTGTAGAGTTGCGTCAGGCCAAAGAAGATGCCGAAACCGCCAATCGCTCCAAGACGGAATTTCTGGCCAGCATGAGCCACGAAATCCGTACACCCATGAATGCCATTATCGGAATGGCCGATCTGCTTAAAGAGACCCCCTTGATGCCCGAACAGCTACAGTATGTTCGGGTGTTCAGCTCAGCCGGCGAAAACCTATTAAAAATCATTAACGACATCCTTGATATCTCCAAGGTGGAGGCCGGCCAGCTTGATCTTGAGCAGATTGACTTTGATCTTGTCGAAATCGTTGAAAAAACCTGCGAGGTTGTCGCCATGCGCGCCCATGAAAAGGGGCTTGATCTGGCCTTTCATGTTATGCCGGATGTACCGAACTATCTGGTTGGCGATCCGGTCCGCCTGCGTCAGATTCTCATCAACCTCATCGGGAATGCCATCAAGTTCACGGCAAAGGGTGAGGTGTTTTTGGAAGTAAAAAAACAGAGCTCAGAGCTCACCGGGAAGGGGGCGAAAGATGTTGAACTGCTTTTCTCGGTAACTGACACAGGGATCGGTATCCCCCCGGAAAAAAGGGACCTGATCTTTGACAGCTTTACGCAGGCCGACTCATCAACGACCCGCGAGTATGGTGGAACAGGGCTTGGTTTGACCATCTCAAAGCGGCTTGTGAAACTTATGGGTGGAGTAATCCGGGTGGAAAGTGAAGTGGATCAGGGAAGCACCTTTGCATTTACGGCCCGGTTCCAGGTTCAGGCAGAACCCAAAAAATTCGTCCAACCACCTTTAGTGGCAGCAAAGGAGCCGGCAATGGGAATGCCTGCTGCCCCCGAAGACCTCCAACCCCTTAATATTCTACTTGTGGAAGACGTTGAAGACAACCGTTTGCTGATCCAATCCTATCTAAAAAAGACTCCCTACCAGATAGAGATAGCCGAAAATGGGGTGATTGCAGTTGAGAAGTTCACATCCGGAAAATATGATATTGTGCTTATGGATATACAGATGCCGGTCATGGATGGTTATACCGCCACCAGGGAGATTAGGGCATGGGAAAGGAAACAAGGGGTAAAAAAGGTCACCCCCATTGTTGCACTGACTGCATACGCTACCAAAGAGGAGGAGCAAAAGAGTGTTGATGCAGGGTGCACTGCTCATCTGACCAAGCCCATAAAGAAGGCAAGGCTGATGGAAGCCATCCCTAAGTATACGCAACCTAAGTAAGGAGCAGCTATGACAAAGGAAGATGAAGCCGGGCATGGAGAAAAAATCATTGTTCAGGTGGACGAAGAAATCGCGGATCTGGTCCCTGGATTTCTTGAAAACAGGCGTAAGGATGTGATAGCCTTAAAGGAGGCCTTTGCCAGGGGTGAATATGAAACCATTGGCAGATTGGGTCACAAGCTGAAAGGGACTGGCGGGGGCTATGGGTTTGACCTTATCACTGATCTTGGTCAGTCCCTTGAAGAAGCGGCCGAAGAGGAAAATAACGACGAGATTCAAAAGCGGGTCCAGGAACTTTTCCATTTTCTCGAGAATGTTGAGGTGATCTATGGATAGTAAAGCAAAACCTTTGATTTTGAGCATTGATGATGAGCCGGATACTCTCAGTTTGATCAATCGATATCTGACAAAAAGCGGCTATGATGTAATGACAGCCGGCAGTGGCCTTAAAGGTCTGGAAGCCATTAATAAGGTCAAACCCAGTCTTATTCTGCTCGATATCATGATGCCGGAAATGAACGGCTATGAGTTCTGTTCCAGATTGCAAAAGAAAAGAAACACGGCGTATATCCCTGTCATATTTGTAACTGCCCTGGGAGATGAACAGGACAAGGCCAGGGCATTTGCAGTGGGTGGTGTTGATTACCTTGTAAAACCGATTAACAAAGATGTCCTAATACGCAAGGTCCGCAAACATATAAAAACAGATGCCCGATGGAAGGCGCTCAAAAGGGATGCTGTCATATGGCATGAAGGGATACAACCAGCGGATTTTATTCAATTCAAAGAATTTCTATTTGATCAATTGAAACTGAATCCTGATAAAAAATACACATTCTTCAATATTTTGCCATCAAAAATCTATAGGATTTCTTCAGAGATAGGCATTAACAACAGTAAGATGGCGCAATACATTGCAAAGTTCTTGAAGCTTCCCTATGTCTCTCCCATCAATCCGGAAGACGTTCAATTGGGGGTCCTGCCAACACCATTTTGCAAATCAAACCATGTCGTAGCAGTAAGCGATGCTGCTTCTAAAAGGGCTTTTGTTCTAAGCAACCCCTTTGACGGGGATCATCTGGAAAACTTAAAAAAGTTTGTGGGGGTGGTCAAGACATACAAACTCATCATATCCGAACCTGAGAATATCGATATGTTATTTAGATATGGGTCCTCAGAAACGACTGACGAGATTTTCAAAGTCGAAGACGCACCAAGACGTGAAAAACCGATCATAGAAGCAGCAATAAAACCTACGGAATCGGAAATAAAAAAACAGCCCATTGTGTATATCGCCAACACTATTCTCGCTAAGGCCGTGTCTGAAAAGGCCAGTGACATCCACATATTACCTAAAGAGAAAACAACGGTTATCCGTTATCGTATCGATGGGGATCTAAAGGAAATTTTTGTCTTGAAAAAGCAAACAGGGGTTAAAATTATATCCCGTTTCATGGTGCTTGGCGGCCTCGATATAGGGGAAAAGAGAAGGCCGCAAGATGGGGCCTTTGCAGTAATCATAGATGAGAGGACCTTCAACCTCAGGCTCTCTACCACTTTAACGCCCAACGGGGAAAGTATTGTCATACGACTACTGGAGCCATACGCCAAACCGAGAAAACTGCAAGAGCTGGGCATGACAGATAAACAGGTTAATGCCTTACGAGAAATGGCTAACCGCTCCGCTGGGCTTATCCTGGTCGTAGGACCCACGGGGTCAGGAAAAACCACAACCATTTACAGCTTGCTCCACAATACAGACTGCGAAACCCGCAACTTAATATCCGTCGAAGATCCTGTGGAATACCGCATCCCTTTTGCCAATCAGCAACAGGTCAATGAAAGGGTGGGGGTGACTTTTGAAGCCCTTCTCAAGTCGGCCGTCAGACAGGATCCCGACATACTGTTCATGGGCGAGGTCAGGGATCCATACTCTGCAAAAATGTCCCTGGACTTTGCAAGCACAGGGCACCTGACCATGACCTCCTTACATACATCAAATGCGACCTCTGCCATTTTTCGTCTTGAAAGGCTGGAGATTGACCGGAGGGCAATGGCAGATACTATCCTCGCCATTGTCGCCCAGAGATTACTGAAAAAGCTCTGTTCCCATTGCAAAAAAATCGAACCCATCTCTAAAGAAGAGACCCGTATGTTATCGCCCTTTACGCATGCCATTCCATCCCGGGTGGCCCATCCTGTGGGTTGCCTGAGATGCAACAACACCGGCTATTATGGACGGGAAGGGATTTATGAGATTCTCCAATTTGACGCGGAAATTTCTGAAATGGTTCGTTCCAATATGCCTATTTCAGAGATAAGATCCTTTGCCCAAAAAAGAGGCGATTACCTGAAAAGCCAACATGCTGTTGAAAAGGTAAAAAATTTTATTTTCACTCCCAAAGATGTTTATGAAAATGTGCTGGTGGAGGAGATAAATCTCCAAAGGTTAGAACCGGAAAAAACCACACGCAAAACTGCGCTGCCTGAAACAGAAACAGCAGACCAAGCATCGATTCTTGTTGCTGATGACGACCAGGATGCAAGAGAATTGATAGCCCTTTTCTTAAAAAATCGGGGGTACGGCGTAACCACCTCAGAAGACGGTATAGATGCTCTCCTTCATTTGGGTAAAAAAGAGTTTGATCTGGTCCTTTCGGATGTAGACATGCCTAATTTAGATGGGTTCAAATTACTAGAGATGATAAACCAAAAAGGGATCGCAACCCCTGTAATTTTTTTAACATCAAGGAATAGTGATAAGGATGAGAAAAGAGGGCTCGAATTGGGTGCCTTAGATTATATCAAGAAGCCCATCCAAAAAGAAATATTGTTGTTGAGGGTTAATAGCGTGCTTAGTAAAGTTAAAAAATCAGGGTAAGCATTTTTGCGAAGATTTCAGAGGCCATTATCAGTTCTGATATAATCCTTTCAGAGTACATAACTTTAGTTCACTTCAAACTTCCCCACGGGATAAATAGGCACTTTTAACGGTCTTTGGTAGAGCCGGATGTCTCTTTCAGCCGTCGTAGCCAGGCTACTATCCGGCCTTCGTAGCTTTACTACGGCGGAGTAGGCTGGCGAAGTCGGCGACCTCCGCGAGGCGGGACAGGCATGGCCCAGAGGACCAGGTTTTTCAGGACTAAATAAATTTTTTCCTATTTTCGCAAAAAACCACCCTTTCTTGACTTAGGTCAAAGCAATGCATAAGGATTGCATGTAGATTCCCAACTACAAAAAGCGGGCTCGGCCCCTTTAGATAACGACTGGAAAAATTAATCTAAAAAAGGAGGAGTTACATGTTTTGTTATCAGTGTGAACAGACTGCTAAAGGCGAGGGTTGTACCAAAATCGGGGTGTGCGGCAAAACGAATGAAGTTGCGGCACTGCAGGATCTGTTGATCTATGCTGTCAAAGGATTGTCTCTGGTTGCAGTGGAAGCTCGTAAAGCCGGTATTAATGATGATGCTGTAAACCGCTTTACCTGTGAGGCCGTATTTTCCACCCTGACCAACGTCGACTTTGATCCTGAACGATTTGTCAATCTCATCAATGAATGTGTAAATTTGCGCGATTCCTTAAAAACAAAAGTGGCTGAAACCGGCGGGAAGGCCGATTTTACCGAAGATGCCGCCACATTTGTACCTGAAACCTTTCAGGAAGGCCTGGTAGGACAAGGTGAGAACGTGGGGGTACAATCGGATCCCGACCTGGATCCTGATCTTCTTTCCCTCAGAGAGCTATTGATTTATGGTCTTAAAGGCCTTGCCGCTTATGCGGATCATGCCCGCATTCTGGGACAATCCGACGAGACGGTTTTCGCGTTTATTCAAGAGGCCATGGCGGCAACCTTGAACAAGGACCTGAGTGCCGACGATTATGTTGGTCTGGTCTTAAAATGCGGCGAGGTCAATCTGCGAGCCATGGAATTGCTGGATGCCGCCAATACAGGAACTTACGGCCACCCGGTACCCACATCAGTTCCCCTGGGCGCCAAGCAAGGCAAGGCCATCCTGGTCTCCGGACACGATTTAAAAGATTTGGAAGCGATTTTAAAGCAGAGCGAGGGCCAGGGCATCAATGTGTACACTCACGGTGAGATGCTCCCCTGCCACGCATACCCGGAACTGAAGAAATATTCACATCTTTATGGACACTACGGGACGGCCTGGCAGAATCAAAAAAAAGAATTCGCCGCTTTTCCGGGAGCCATACTGATGACCACAAACTGTATTCAGAAGCCACAAGAGGATTATATGGACAATATTTTCACAACCGGCCTGGTAGGGTGGCCGGGTGTTGCCCATATAGCCGACAAGAATTTCGCGCCGGTCATTGAAAAAGCCCTTGAACTTGAAGGCTTTTCCGAAGATACTGACGGTAAGTCCGTCATGGTGGGCTTTGGACGCAACGCTGTCATGGGAGTTGCCGGCCAGGTGATCGAGGCGGTCAAAAACAAGGCCATCCGGCACTTTTTTCTGGTGGCCGGGTGTGACGGCGCCAAACCGGGACGAAATTACTACACCGAGTTTGTGGAAAAAGTGCCCCG